>CANDFU010000290.1 GCA_947384095.1 uncultured Roseburia sp.
CGCCTGCGGCGGGTCGCTTTTGCGACGTTCTTCTTCTCCGACGCAGTGCGATCCTGCCCGGAGGGCTTTTTATTTCATAGGAAATCCAGATACTTTAGCGCTTCACAGCAACAAGGTCTTTCCTAATGAAATAAAAAATTCTGCCGTACGGAACTGCGTCCATACGGCAGAATCTTATTCAATCACCAGATCGTCCCAATCGTCAATCGGAACGATTCCGATATATGTCTTTCCGGTGTTCAATGTAATCTCATTGCCGGAAGCGTCATAGTAACGCGTCGGAGAATCCATGGACTCTTTCTTCCAGGTGACCTTCTCCGCTTTTCCGTTTGTGATATAGTATGCCTCTCCCTGTGTAATGCAATAGAAAA
Organism: uncultured Roseburia sp.; assembly: GCA_947384095.1. GTDB lineage: Bacteria > Bacillota > Clostridia > Lachnospirales > Lachnospiraceae > Roseburia. The sequence goes on from CANDFU010000290.1 coordinate 372, forward strand.
TCATATATCCGTGCTCGTCATACTGATTAAACTCGCATCTTTGTATCAGCAGGTTCTTAAACCGCAGCTGCGCATTGTCATTTCCGGGATCCAGATGCGGCTTCCCGTATTCCGAATAGTAATAGAGCTGATCCTGTTCATTATATTCAAGAAAAGAACCATTGTGCGGATACGGAAGATCAACCAGGGACGCGTCAATCACGCCGTCCTTTCCGGTAAGATCCACCGGATTCTTCTCCGTTGCAAACTGGTAATGCGGGCCCGGATAATACTCCGTATATTCTCTCGATACGCCGGTCCGCTCCAGATTCTTCTCCACATCTCCTTTTAAGATATACTCCGTATACTCCCTTGACTTTCCGTTGTCCACGCGGGAAAATGTTCCGCTGAAATTGTCGATATACGGCTCTACCATATACTGGTCTATGTAAAACGGTCCGCCGTCATGGCAGATCATCGCATTCCACTCGGATGCCAGAATGATATTCGTCGGCCGCACGCTGCGGATGCTGCCAAGCTGCTCTATCTTCTCCCAGTCTTTGACAAGAACCATAAATCGTGTGATCCGTCCGTTGAGCGTACTGTTCATCATCTCATACACCACGTCCGCCTCAGACATTCCGTAATGCGGGAGCGCAATGGACTCATTGTCAACCATTGCCGCGATCGGCCTCTGATTCTTAAGGCTCTCGTCAAGCAGCTCATTGGTAAGCTCACTCCGATACATTCCTTCCGGAATCACATCGTCCTCCGTCTCGGGCTCCGGTACTGCCGCCGGCTCTTCCGTCACACTGACTTCCTCCGTTGCAGGAATATTTTCCACCGTCTCTTTGTCGTTGCCGCCGCATGCAGTCAAAGACACCGCCATTACCGCAAGCGCCAGCAAAGCTGTCAATCTTTTTTTCACTTCCGTATCCCTCTCATCATACAATATTCTACAAGGTAAACAATAATACTTTCCTATTATATCATATCTGTATGATTCCACAAGTTTTTTTTATGCCGTCCGGCACCGTTACCGCTGGCGTCTGATGGCACTGGCGGCACAAAATGGTACTTCCCGGCAACACTCCGCGGCGCTCAGACTCCCTCGTCCACCTTGATCCCCTTCAGATCCGCCTCAACCAGTTTCATGCTGTTTTTAATCTCTTCAAGACTCTGCCCGACATCTTCCGCCTGACTGTCGCCTTTCACAAGGTCGGTCAGCTCACCCGTATCCATATCCGGCGCTTCATTTTTGCGCTGCGCCGCCCTGGCCTCCTCTGCCGCTTCCCTCGTCCCTTCGGCCATCGCCTTCTGGATCGCACGTTTAAGCGCGATCTCGTCACGCTGCTCTTCGCGCTCTTCTTTTTCTTTCGTCGCCTCCTCGGCTTTCTCCTCTGCTTCCCCGGCCGCCTCGTCGATATGATCCACCGCCTCCTGCACAAGCATTCCCTTGATCTCAGCGTTCGCCGCGTCCATAATCCCGTCCGCCGCCTGCTGCGCCTTCAGCATGGGGTTGTGTTTGAGCCTTTCCTTCTCAATACTGTGGACCGCAGCCGTATCTGCCTTCATCTCACTTTCCGCGTCCCGTATCTGCTTTTTAAAGCTGATGGCGCGGTCATGCACCTCAAGCGCCCGCTGCTGGTATTCCGTAAGCGTACCGGAGTGAATCTCTGAAAGCCGCGCTTCCTCTTCTTCGCTAAAATGACCGCCAAGCCCGGCATTCATCTCCTTTTCGCGCTGCAGAAGCTCCAGATCTTTCTGCTCCTGCCCGTCTTTATCCACATCATAAAGTTCCCTAAGAACCTCTTTGTCATTATTCACATCTCTAAGCCCGTCGCCGGCTTCCGCCCGGAGCTTCTCCATCTCTGAATAATGCTCCTTCCGCTTCCTTATCTGGCCGTCGACATCTTTATCGCTGTCCCATGCATTTTTTACAACATTCCATGCCTGCGCCTGCGCCTGTTTCCTGCGCAGTGCAACCGGGTCCGCCGACAGGTTCAGGTTGCCGCCGTCAATATTGGCGGCCGCGCGCCCCGCCCTGCCCTGTTCCATTCCCTGACTGTTCGCCGCGCTTAAACTGTTCAGCCATCCGGCCTGTACTGAAATTGCCATATCTCATTCCTCCCATACGTCCTTTATAACCAGCCCATCCACCATCTTCCGGACAGAAAATGAAATGCCACACACGCGTTCCTTTTCTTTTTCTATCGGCAAAAGGCCCTTCCTTCTTTATGCTTCTGTCATGAAACAGGCAAAAACAGGCATAAAACTTCTCATTCTTCGTCAATGTTTTGTCAATTCCATCATTTCACCCGATTTTGACGCAATCTGCACCAGATTTTCCATATTCCGCTCCTCGGCCGCAAGCGTCTCGTTCGCATGTGCGGAAACTTCTTCCGACACCGCCGAAATGGTCTGAATGGATTTCGTGATCTCCTGATTTGCATATTCCAGAACCTCTACGTCCGCCATCAGCCGCGCCACATTGTCGCGGATTGCAAAGGTGTGCTGCTCAATGGCCGCGAAACTGTCCGCCGTATTCCGGGTAGAGGCCTTCTCCATATTAATCCCCTCAATCATCCCGCGAATGACTGTCACGACCCCGCTGATTGCCCCCGAGACATTTCCGATCAGCTCCGTGATATGCGCCGTCGCCTCCTTTGTCTGCGATGCCATAGTGGAAATCTCCGTCGCCACCACCGCGAATCCCCGGCCGGCCTCCCCGGCCCTCGCCGCTTCAATGCTCGCATTCAGCGCAAGCAGACTCGTCTGTGCCGTAATATTACTGATAATCTCCACGATGGAGTTCATCTCCTCGATATACTGATCCAATGTTTTTAGCTGTCCCGCGACATTTTCACTGTCCCTGACCGAGGATTCCACCTCGCGCACCAGCTCATCCACATCCTGCTTTCCCGCGGAGAGCACGGAGAGAGTCTGCTGCATCCGGTTCGTGATCTCGGCCGCGGCTCCTCCGACCCGCTCTACATTCTCGACAATCGCCTCCGTCTGCCGCAGCT
>CANDFU010000291.1 GCA_947384095.1 uncultured Roseburia sp.
CGGATTTCCTCAATTGCCTTCGGCAGACCGATATTTCCGATTCTGGAAAGTTCATCAACCAGCTCAAAATCCGTCATTCTATCGTACCCGTCGTCAATGGCTTTCATAACGCTCCTTGCAAACTTAAACGGGCTTGCGGTGGAGGCAATCACGGTTTTTGTCTCCGTATCGCCCGTCTCTTTTTTATAAGACCGATAGACGCCTGCCGCGACAGCCGTGTGGGTATCAATGATATACCCGGTCTTTTCATACAGGGAACGGATCACCTCTGCCGTCTCTGCCTCGCCCGTACAGCCGCCGTAAAAGTCTGCAAGCTGTTTTCGCATTTCCCCGGTGATCTCGTACCGCCCGCGCTCTGCGAGCTCCCGCATAAATGCCGCGTTCTTTTCGGCATCTCCCCCTGCGGTCCGGTAAATCAGCCGCTCAAGATTGCTGGAAACCAGGATATCCATCGACGGTGAACTTGTCAGCACAAACTCCCTGTTTTTATCGTAAACGCCGGTCGCAAAAAAATCGTACAATACTTTGTTTTCATTCGACGCACAGATCAGCTTTGCGATCGGAAGGCCCATCTGTTTTGCGTAAAAGGCGGCAAGGATATTGCCAAAATTTCCGGTCGGAACCGTCACGTTGATTTTTTCCCCGTCAGCGATCACATCGTTTGCGGCCAGTCTGGCATAAGCATAGACATAATATACAATCTGTGGAACAAGGCGCCCGATATTGATCGAATTGGCCGACGAGAACTGATAACCGGCTTTTTGCATCTGCTCTCTGAGCGCTGCGTCCGAAAACATCTCTTTGACGCCGGTCTGCGCCTGGTCAAAATTGCCGTTTATCCCTGCGACAAACGTGTTGCCCCCTTTCTGCGTCACCATCTGCAGCTCCTGTATCGGGCTGACGCCGCCTTTTGGATAAAAGACAATAATTTTTGTCCCCGGGACATCCGCAAATCCCGCAAGCGCCGCCTTCCCCGTATCCCCGGAGGTTGCTGTCAGAATCACGATCTCATTCTGAACATGATTCTTTTTCGCCGCCGTCACGAGAAGATGCGGCAAAATAGAAAGCGCCATATCCTTAAATGCGATTGTAGGCCCATGAAACAGTTCCAGATAGTACGCACCGTCTGCATCCACAAGCGGCGCGATCTCCTCCGTGTCAAACTTGTCATCGTAAGCGGCGGCAATACACCTCCTCAGCTCCTCTTCCGTAAAATCGGTAAAAAACCGCTTCATCACCTCATATGCCGTCTCCTGGTAAGTCATCCCGGCAAGTTCTCCGGCACTGACATCCAGCGGCGGTATCATGGACGGCACATACAGGCCGCCGTCGTCCGCCAGGCCCTTTAAAATCGCCTGGGAGGCAGATACCTTTTCCGCAGCGTTTCTTGTACTTGTATACACGATTTCCATCATAAAATCCTCTTATCCTTTCCTCTTCCCGACCGTTGAAACCGGATCCGGTTTCATCATTATAGTATAAAAAGACGGCCGGGGCAACCAAAACCATCCGTTCATCCCCGGCTTGCATTCATTTCTTTTTCATGCTATTCTATATCCATCTCATAAATGCAAAGTGACACACTTTAACAACAATGGAGGTATTTATGCTCCCGGGAGTTTATACTGCAGTGCGCAAAGACGGCGCCCTCTATTATCGTTCCAGCATCAATTATCACAGCAAACATATCAGTCTGGGCAGTTTTCCGACAGAGGATGAAGCAGCAGGCGCATACCGGGAAGCATCCTTCCTTCTCTCAGATGCGTCGGTGACCATTTACAATGTATTCGACGGCGCTTTCTCCTGTGCCGCCGGCACAGCGGCGGCCAAAAAGCCGGCGCTTTCTCCGGAAAAGGCCGTTATACTGCTGAATTTCAGGGACAACGGCCTTTATTTTAAAAACCCGATTTATCTGCGCAAGGGATATTTCAGTTATTTCCTCTCCCCGTCCATCGAGCTGAAATTCGACATCGACGATCTGTTTTATTATTCCGGCCATAAGATTCAGAAACGGCAGGGGCATCTCTTTGTCAGCGACTACGGCACGCAGTATTCCATATTAGGGCGCTGCGGCGTCCGCCCCTATGCAGTCGCGGGGCGCGATTACGAATTTGCCAACGGAGACCCCTTTGATTTCCGCTATTCCAATATTATCATCAAAAGCAGATTTCACGGTGTCGTTCTGATGCATCAGAAGGGAAAAGAACGCTACCGCGCCCGCATTCACATCAACGGCACATATATTGTCGGCACTTATGAATCCGAGGAAAAGGCCGCGGTCGCCTACAATAAGGCGGCCGACCTGGCGAAAGCCGCCGGCATCCGGAAAAATTTTCCGGAAAATTATGTAGACGCTTTTTCCCCGAAAGAGTACGCACAGGTTTATACCGGGCTAAAGCTTTCCAGGCGTTACCTCCAATATCTGAAAACCCAAAAGGCCGCCGGAGGGAATGCCTGAATCTTCCGGAAGCTTTCAGGATTTCTGATTAATATAGTTTACCAGTCCCTCACAGTCGATGATCTTCTGCATAAACGGCGGAAATGCCTGCCCCTGATACGTCGCGCCTGTCGTCGTATCCGTAATCACTCCGGAATCAAAGTCTACCTCAACCTCGTCCCCCGCCGCGATCGCCTTCGCCGCCTCCCCGCACTCAATGATCGGAAGCCCGATATTGATTGCATTGCGGTAAAAAATCCGTGCAAACGTCTCCGCAATCACACAGCTTACCCCCGCCGCCTTGATCGCGATCGGCGCGTGTTCTCTCGACGAACCGCAGCCGAAATTTCTGTCGGCGACGATAATATCACCCTCTCTTACCTTATTCACAAATTCACTGTCAATATCTTCCATACAGTGCGCCGCAAGCTCTTTCGGATCGGAAGAGTTTAAGTACCTTGCAGGGATAATGACATCCGTATCCACATTGTCACCATATTTAAAAACACGGCCTTTTGCTGCCTTCATATCAAATCTTTCTCCTTTTTCTGATTCTCATTGTCAAAACCCGTTCCGTATTCAGTCCAGTTCGTCCGGACCCGAAAGTTTTCCCGTGACTGCGCTCGCCGCCGCAACCGCAGGGCTTGCCAGATAAATCTCCGAGTCGACATGTCCCATTCTTCCGACAAAATTCCGGTTTGTCGTGGACACACAGCGCTCATGCTCCGCAAGGATTCCCATATATCCGCCAAGGCACGGACCGCAGGTCGGCGTACTGACGACGGCCCCTGCCTCCACAAAGATCTTTAACAGACCTTCCTCCATAGCGGTAAGGTAAATCTGCTGCGTCGCCGGAATGATAATCACACGTATTCCTTTTGCAACCCTGCGCCCCTTTAAAATAGAAGCCGCAATCCTGAGATCATCCATCCTTCCGT
>CANDFU010000292.1 GCA_947384095.1 uncultured Roseburia sp.
AGAACACCAGCCTTCCAAGCTGGATACGTGGGTTCGATTCCCATCACCCGCTTTCCTATGGAATATCAGCGTTTTTCAGATCGGTCAGTTGAGGGTGATAGAGGCTTTGAAGTCTTATCACTCTTTTTTTATCAACACGAAACCGGGGGCATCAGATTATGGAAAAAAAACCAGATTTTAAAGCAATGTCTGCAAAAACAAAAATCTCATACATATGGGACTACTACCGCTGGCACATCATCGCCGCCATCGGCGCAGCCGCCTTTATCGTCTCCGTGATCGTACACTTCGTCACCTACAAAGAACCGATCCTGAATATCATTATGATCAACTGCGCCAATCCATATGGCGCAAACAGCGGTTTTGACGCGTTTCTCGCCGAAGAGGGCTATGAGAACGATCCGTCGCTGATTGCGCTTGCCTCCAACCTGTATTTCTCCGATGATTCCAGCCCCTTGTCGTCCATGCAGGCATATCAGGCACTCTCCGCCATGATTACGGCCGGCGGACAGGATCTCTTTTTCGGCACCGGAGAAATTTTCAACGCCTATGCCGACCAGGGAGCCTTCGCCGATCTCTCCGCCCTGCTTCCCGAAGAACTGTTGGACACCTATGCAGATTCGCTGATTTATTCCACCGACGACGGGACAACGGAAGCATATCCCTGCGCTATTGAAATCTCTGATAATAAATGGCTTTCTGAAAACAACTATTATTATGACACCTGCCGTTTTGGCATCCTTGCCGGTTACGCCCACCCCGATACGGCAGTACAATTTGTCGAATTTCTGCTGGCCGACTCCTCAGCCTCCAGATAAATAACCATATTAACAAAGGAAAGGGAAATTCCCTTTCCTTTTTCATTCCATCAGCCTATAATACACGCCGCACCGTCGATATGGTACGATATGTCGCATTTCCATAGCAGATCCCGGTCGAAGGCGTCGATGCGTGGATAATCCTGCCCCCTCCCACATAGATCCCGACATGCCCCGGATAGCAGATCAGATCCCCCGGCTGCGCATTGGCGTAGCTGACAGCCTGTCCGCTCTGCTGCAACGCATAAGAACTGCGCGGCAGTGAGATTCCAAAATGCTGATACACAAGGGCGACAAAGCCAGAACAGTCTGTCCCGTCTGTCAGGCTGTTCCCTCCGTACACATAAGGATTTCCCAGAAAGTTTGCAGCATACGCAGCCACGTCATTTCCGCTCACCCCTGTCCGGAAAGGCGGATTCAGATTTCCGTCCGTAAGCCCCGTTGAACTCCCGCCCCCGGCACTGCCTCCGGTTCCTGTATTTCCACCCGTGCTTCCCCCGGTTCCCGTATTTCCCGTAGTTGTGCCCCCGGCACTGCCTCCGGTTCCTGTATTTCCACCCGTGCTTCCCCCGGTTCCCGTATTTCCCGTAGTTGTGCCTCCGGTTCCTGTATTCCCGCCTCCGGCGCCCCCTCCGGTTCCCGTATTGTTATTTGAGGCCGCGGCCGCCTGGTTTTTCTTTCTCTGCTCTTCTTCCCGCTTCTTTCTGGCCGCCTCTTCCTGTCGGATCCGCTCCTGCTCCGCCGCAATCACCTGATTCTGCTGACGGATTGTCGAGGCGTACTGCCCGGCCAGTGAACGTGCATCAGAGAGCTGACGGTCAAAATCCGCAATCTCGGAGCGCTTCTGTGCGATCACCTGGTTCAGGGATTTCTCCTGCTCCTCATAGCTCAACTCCAGCTCCTCCATCTCTGTCAGTTCATTTTCAAGGCGTGCCGTGAGATCCGTCACCTGCTGTACCGTATCCTGATAGGCCGTCAGAAGCTCCCTGTCGTAATCATACACCTCCGAGACATACTCCGCCCGGTTCAAAAACTCAGTAATATCCTTCGATTCGATCAGGGCGGCCACAAAACTCTGATTTCCATTTTCATACATGTACTGAATCCGCAGCTTCATAGCCTCATACTGCGTCCGTTCTTCCTCTTCTGCAATCGCAAGATCCGTCTTTGCCTGATCTATCTCGACTTCCTTGTTGTCGATATCTTCCTGAAGAAGCGCCATATCCGTCAGAAGCGCCATAAGCTGGTTATCATACGCCTTCATCTCTGTTCTGAGCCCGTTCTGCTCCTGCTCAATCCCCTGAATCTGCCGGTTTACCTCATTTAAGTTTTCCTCCGCCTCGCTCTTTTTTCTCTGCGCATCCTTAAGCGCCGAAGCCTGGGCGGAAGAAAAGCAGGCAAATCCGATCACTCCGGCCATGGCAACGGCAATGATCCGCTTTCTCTCAATTGCTGTCTTCAATATGTATTCTAATTTCATCGGGCATGCTCCTTTTATCTTTTCCATCACAGCACACCTATTTTAACATAAATTTTAGAAATCGGGTGCACCTTTCGGCGATTTCACAAATACTTAATCTTTTGTTCGCCCCTTTCCGGAATATACCTTTCTTTTTTATTTTTACCAGATTAGCTCTGGCCTGATATTAAGTTCCGGTGAAAAACCGGTCCTCCGTAATATGTCAAAAAACAATCTCCCTTGCTGCCATCCGGCAGCAAGGGAGATGCCTTTTACGCAAAAACCTGTTGCACCCGCCATATTCTCTGTCAGCTCACCTGTTTTACGATCAGAATCTTATCTCCCGGCGCCAGCCTCTGGTCCGTAAGCTGATTCGTGGCCATGATATCCTGTATCGTCGTGTGGTTTTCCTTCGCGATTGTCCACAAATCGTCCCCGGCTTTTGCAATATAGCCGACAAGGCCGGGACGATTTTTCAGTTCCTCCATATCGACCGGTTCTTCCGAGACTTCCTCGATGTTCGAAACCGGACATTCTTCAAACGCCATCAGATCCAGATGGACCACCGCTTTGATTTCAATATGTTCCTGATCGAGCATAACGGCTGAGAGCTGCTCGATACCGCAGTCGAGCTCAATTCTCGTCCCCACAGAGATATCCGGCACTTCGATGAGCTGGGAAAACGGATAGATTTCCCTGATCGTCCCCACCGGCATATTATCGTCCGTCGTTATGTAGAGCAGTTCCACCGTCATGGTGCCTTCCGCCTGAACCCCGTTCTGTGTCATCTCTTTTTTCTCAAGGCAGGCCGTTCCCTCACAGGCGCAGATCTGCAGGATCTTCTCCTGGCTCTCTGGCAGCTCCATCTGCTCGTTCAGCCTGCACTTTGCAAAGTTCTTGATCAGCAGACGGTCCAGCTTCCGCTCTCTGCGCACCGGAATCACATTTTTCCCAAGAGAATAAATATCCCGAAGCAGTTCCAGGCTCTCTTCTCTCCAGACACGGATATCCATATCCAGCGCAATCTCCATGACAAGAATACGTTCCTCGCCGTCGTAATCCGGTTTTACTTCCAGCTCCATCGACA
>CANDFU010000293.1 GCA_947384095.1 uncultured Roseburia sp.
CTACTTTATCCTGCACCGGGTCTCCCGGAAAATCCCGCAGATCCAGAATATACTTTACCCCGATTTCCTCTCCGGCACGCCTGGCAATACTTTCCCGGTTGATCGTAAGCACTTCCGCCACCCCGGAACCGATCGTCCCATATCCCATTATCGCTATTTTAATCATAATTCCTCCACATCTTTACCTGCATGCGCATCTGCCCTGCGCGCTGCACACGTTTTTGTGCATTTCAGGAACGCCCCTGTTCCTGGCCAAGTATTTTGACATAATGGACACCGGCCTGTTCCTCGATATGCGCAACCATCTCTGTCACATCCCCCGTCTCGGGCAGAACGTCCACACTCAGTGTCAGGGACGCAATCCCGTTACTGGGAATGCTCTGATGTATCGTGAGGACATTTGCATGGCACTCCGCAACATTTTTCAGCACGATCGATAACAGTCCCGGCTCGTCGTCCATCTGAATCACCATTGTGATCGTTTTGCCCTTTGCCGTCTCGTGAAAAGGAAAGATATCGTCTTTATACTTGTAAAAGGAGCTTCTGCTGATTCCGACTTTTTCGGCCGCCTCCTGGACCGACGCGATTTTGCCGGAATCAATCAGACGCTTCGCTTCCACCACTCTCAAAAGTACATCAGGCACCGCCCTCTCTTTCAGCACATAATACTGGCCTTTGTCCTTCATCTCTGCCTAATCCTCTCCTCTTGCATCTTTCGGACACCCCAGGGAAAGCCACTTCAGATATCCGTTCATAAAGAGATCCAGCCCGCCGTCCAGCACGCTGTCCGTATTTCCCGTCTCGACGCCTGTGCGGTGATCCTTTACCATCGTGTATGGCTGCATGACATAGGACCGTATCTGGCTGCCCCAGCCGATCTCTGACACCTCGCCGCGGATCCCCGCCGCTTTCTCGGCATTTTCCTGCTGCTTTAACAGATACAGCTTTGCCTTGAGCATCTGCATCGCCTTATCTTTATTCTGAAACTGAGAGCGCTCATTCTGGCACTGTACCACGATGCCCGTCGGAAGATGTGTGATGCGGATCGCAGACGACGTCTTGTTAATATGCTGGCCGCCCGCGCCGCTCGAGCGGTATGTGTCGATCCGTATCTCATCCTCATTGATTTCAATATCGAGATCTTCCTCAAGCTCCGGCATGACGTCACAGGAAACGAATGACGTCTGGCGTTTCCCCGCCGCATTAAACGGAGAGATACGGACGAGGCGATGAACCCCTTTCTCGGATTTCAGGTAACCATATGCATTCTCTCCGTTCACCTGGAATGTGACGGATTTGACGCCCGCCTCCTCACCGTCCAGGGAATCCAGAACTTCCAGCTCAAATCCTTTGTCCAGCGCCCACCGCGAATACATACGGTAGAGCATCGCCGCCCAGTCGCAGGATTCCGTACCGCCCGCGCCTGCATGAAGGGAGACAATGGCATTATTTTTATCATATTCACCGGACAACAGCGTCTTTGTGCGGATTCCTTCATACAGATTCGTAAAATCACACAGCAGCTCCTCAATCTCGGGTATCAGTGACGCGTCGTTCTCTTCATACCCCATCTCAATCAGCGTCTCTATATCTTCAAACTGTGTCTGAAGTGCGGCAAAGGCAGCCACGTCATCCTTCATGCTCTTTAATTCTTTCATCTTCGTCTGGGACATGGCCGGATCATTCCAGAAATCCGGCGCTTCCATTTCCCGTTCTAATTCCTGTATCCGCTGTTCTTTGCCAGCCAGGTCAAAGTGAATCCCTCACTTCCCGCAGCGGATCCCTGTAAGAATTCAGGGTTACTTTAAATTGATCAAGCTCTACCACAGTATCACCTCTTTCCTGATATTTAAAAAATCTCCTCATTATTGTAATGGAAGCCGCTCATTTTCGCAATCTTTTTTCGCATTAATTCACAGTCCTCCGCTTCTGCAAAAACGCCTGCACGGCGCGCCGTTTTCATCTACAATATCCAGTATCTCCATCTTCCCCTCCATAATATATGCTATTCCTCAACAGAAATCATCAGCCCCTCCTGATGTGCCTTACTCATCTTATGCCGCGCTTTCCGGTTTTCCACCGAATCAAACACAATGGAAAAATCATAATCTTCCGGATATAGCTCTTCCGCCCTCACTTTCAGTTTCAGCCGCTTCTGATTTACAAGACATTTCTCTTTCCGGATCTGAACAAGGACATTTCCCTCTCCGTCCCCGGGTTTTACTACAATTCCGATTTTCTCCTCCGGATACACGATGACACTGTCTCCCCTGCAAAACATAGGCGTTACGTTTCCTCTGGCTTTTTTCTGTTTTTTTATCCGCGGCGCAGGAAGTTTTGCAAGTCTCGTATCTTCTTTGCGACACGCCTCCCCCAACGCCAGCTCGCCCGCAAGCCGTGGCGAAACCGTGCCGTATGCCGCCACAGCCGCGTTTTTCAGCATTTCTTCCGGCAAGCCGAGTCTTTTCGCGATATAGAGCGCACAGCTCTCCCCTGTCTTTCCGGTTTCAAGACGGTACAACGGTTTTAAACTGTCCCTGTCAAAGGCCATGCGGGCGTTTTCTATCTCCGGACAACGGTCCGCATACTCCGCGGCTTCCGGATAATGCGTCGTCGCGAGAAACAGGCAGCCGGACTTTCTGAGTTCTTCCAGAATCGCAATTGCGATCCCCATCCCTTCCGCCGGGTCTGTTCCGGAGCCAGGTTCGTCGAGAATGACAAAGCTCTCCGCGTTGACGCTTTTTAGAATCGTGAGAATATTTCCGATATGTGCGGAAAAAGTGGACAGATTATCTGTCATATCCTGCCCGTCTCCGATATCGCAGAGGACCTGGCTGTTCATTGTGATCACGGCGCTCTCACAGGGAACGTGGAGCCCTGCCCCCGCCATCAGACAAAAAAGAGCCGCCGTCTTGATCGCAACGGTTTTTCCTCCGGTGTTTGGACCTGTGATCACAATTCCCCGCGTCCGCCCTCCTAATTCGAGATCAAGCGGCACGCAGCTTTCCCTGGACAGCATCGGGTGTCTTGCCCCGACGAGCTTAAGCAGACGCTCCGTGTTTACCGCAGGCTCCACGGCCTCCATGTCGAGACTCAGCTTTGCCTTTGCGAACACAAAGTCCATCTTTACCAGAATGCGGATATTTTCTCTTATCAACGCCTCTTCCCCGGCAATTTGGTCGGAGAGCAGATACAGGATACGCCGCACTTCAGAGTCCTCCTCAATGGCAAGCAGTTCGATCTCTTCTCTGAGGCCCGCGGCCGCTTCCGGTTCCACAAAAAGTGTCGCTCCTGTAGAAGAGGTATCCACAACGCTCCCCCTCACCTTTGCCCTGCACTCTTTTCTGACCGGAAGACAGATG
>CANDFU010000294.1 GCA_947384095.1 uncultured Roseburia sp.
ATAGGAGCCAAGCGCCCTGACCATATCATTCATCAGCTTCCGATATTCCCAATAAGCTCTTGTGCAAAGCCTCTGATGGGCCATGTCGATCAGATTCCTGAGGTTCGTCCGGAACACCACTTTGCTCTCCATGCCGAGAGGAAGCAGCATCGCGATATCCTCTCCCGGCATTCCCAGCTCTTCCAGCTTCCGCATCGCCTTTAAAACCTCCGCTACCGCTCCGTCATAGACCGCCTTCGCCTCATCGTTTGATTCGATCTGCGGGGGCGTAACATAGGAAAATCCCTTTCTGTAATTGATGTACCTCGTAGACGCCTGCAGTCTCGTCGGCCCGCCGCCGATATGTGTATACAACTCTCTGATCACCCTTGCGGAATAGCCGTCCAGAATCATATACACCTGCGGATACTCCCATGTTCTTCCATGTCCGTCCTTCAGACAATTCATTCCTCTTTTATAATTCCTGTCCGGGTCGGTAATGTCCGCTCCCCAGCAGACACCGGCCTCCCTGCCGATCAGGCTGATCGGATCGGCCGTCGTTTCGTTTTGTATGATGATTTTACTCATAATATGAATTCCTTTCCTTGTTTTACCTTTGATCATATGCCATCCTGCTTTTTTTCCGCGCCTCTGCTCTCTCCAAACATCGCGAGCAGAAATGCGGCGGCGGCTCCGCTTACTTTCGCACCGGTCAATGCGCCAAGAAGCTCCGGCTCCGTACCGAGAACAAACCCCGTATGCGCGGCAAACAGACTTGCCGCACTGACCAGACAGGCGGCATTTACCACTTTTCCGCGTTCATCCATATCTTTGAACATGGAAATCGCCGGAATCGCACTGACCATACCGACAAGCAGTCCCGTCATTCCTGCCGGATTCATACCGATGCGCTTCCCCAGAAGCCGAAAAGGCTTTTGCAGCATGCGTTTCAGAAACTCCGCGGCGGGAAGGCTTCCGAGCATCACGATGCCGATGGAAGATACAACTTCCATAGCCTCCGTAATCGGCGCCATTCCCTTCACCGGATTGAAGCCGCACAGATATTCCACCACACCGAGCACGAGACCCACGGTAATCACCAGACGGACCGCTCCTGCAAAAACACAGAATGCACGAATCATTTTCTCAGGAATTTTCCACAGACCGACCAGCAGAAGCAATGCCGGAACAAAAACCGGAAGATTCTGGCGAAGGCATTCCGCCGGGGAAAGCCCGCACAACAGTCCACCTACAAACAGACCGACCGGCATCGTCACAAGTCCGAACATGATCCCTTTCGCAAAAGACGCTCTGTCCTTTTCCTCCACCATTCCCATCCCCACCGGAATGGTAAAAACAATCGTACAGCCGAAAATCGCAGACACTACAATCCCTGCGTAACTGCCAATCCGGGGATTTAACGCCAGTTCCTTTGCCAGCTGATATCCTCCCATATCGATTGCAAGGATACTGCCGAACATACCGGGATCAGCCCCAATGACCCGATAAAGAGGAATAATCACTTTACCCAGGATATCGGAGAGTACCGGCGCCAGACAAATCATTCCTGCCATAGACAGAGCCGTTGGTCCGAGGAACAGAAAGCCCTCTTCAAATTTTGTTCCATAGCCATGACGGTTGCCAAATATTCGGTCCAGGCCGCCGACTGCCGCTCCCACCGCCATGATCATCATAAGTATCCGGTTCATGTTCCCCCTCCGGGCATGGATGCCATTTTCTCAAAAAAGATTTATAATCTATCCTATTTTACAGCAGACAGAGATAAAATGCAATTTCCGAACCGCCCGGCAATGTGATGCAGGCCCATTCGCGAGATGAAAAAAAGGATATCAAAGGATTTATTTTCCCTGATACCCTTATTTCCTGTATTTTCGAACGATCAGATTCTTATCGGAAACGGATTATTTATAGTTCACGATCTTGCCGAAATCTGCCTTCAGGGACGCGCCGCCTACCAGGCCGCCGTCGATATCGGGCTGTCCGAATAACTCAGACGCATTGCCTGCGTTTACGGAACCGCCGTACTGGATTCTCACTGCTTCTGCAGTCGCTTCGTCATAGATCTCAGCGATACAGTCACGAATACCCTTACATACTTCCTCGGCCTGCTCCGTCGTCGCTGTCTTACCCGTGCCGATCGCCCAGATCGGTTCATATGCGATAACCATGCCTTTTACCTGATCTGCACTGACGCCTGTGAGGTCGGATTTGATCTGTAATCTGATCCAGTCCATTGTTACGCCCATTTCTCTCTGCTCCAGTGTTTCACCGCAGCACAGAATCGGTGTAAGGCCGGCTTCCAGCGCTTTCTTAACCTTCTTATTCAGAAGCACATCGTCTTCCTTGAAATAATCACGTCTCTCGGAATGTCCGATAATCACATATTTTACGCCCGCATCCTTTAACATCTCCGCAGAGATCTCGCCCGTATAAGCGCCTTTTTCCTCGAAATACATATTCTCAGCGCCAACCGCTACGTTTGTGCCCTTTACCGCTTCCACAACCGGAACGATATCGATTGCGGGTACACAGTATACGACATCAACCTCATCCGATTTTACCAGATCCTTCAATTCATTGCACAGAGCAACCGCCTGACTGGGCGTCATATTCATTTTCCAGTTTCCGGCTACAATTTTCTTTCTCGCCATTTTTATTCTCCATTCTTTTTTCGTTATATTTTATAACAATAACACCTGCTATGACTATCATCAGTCCGACAGCGCCGCGCCTGAGCAGTCTGTTCAGGTAAAAACCGCTGACCAGACAGTCTCCGGGACCGACAAAAAACGGATAGGCTACAATCACCTTCGTATTTTCCGGATAATCCGGATTCTGATACGGAATCACCCTGTAATATATCGCACCATCCCAATAATGGAAATATGCGATTTTCGACATGCCATTGTCATACGCACGCATAACCGTTCCCTCGGCCAGAGCGATTGTGTCCGCAATCACAATACACTGATTCTCCGCCGCCACAATCCGATCCCTTGCCCGTTCACAGCTTTTGGTAAACAGCATATAATCTATACACTGCCGGAACAGAAACAAACCCAAAATGATCAGAATCATTCCGATTCTGCCGCGCGCCACTGTTTTCAACTGAATTTTTCCTATTTGTCATCCGCTGCCACAACGCCGGGAAGCTCCTTACCCTCCAGGAATTCAAGGGAAGCGCCGCCGCCTGTGGAAATATGGCTCATCTTATCCGCAAAACCGAGCTGATTTACTGCTGCCGCGCTGTCACCGCCGCCGATGATTGTCGTCGCATCTGTCTCTGCAAGAGATTTTGCTACCGCGATTGTGCC
>CANDFU010000295.1 GCA_947384095.1 uncultured Roseburia sp.
ATGACGAGAGGTGACTGGAGTTCAGACGTGTGCTCTTCCGATCTAGGACGGTGAATGGCGTCCATGATCTCCCCCTCAGAGATCATTTCACAGCGACAGACAATGCTGCCGTATTCCGGCTGCGCGAGGATAAGCCGGCTGCGCTCGTCGGCAGGCAGGGCGCCGGGGCGCAGGATACCTTTGCGGGCGGGGTTAAAGTCCGCCTTTTCGGCAAGGGAGAGCTTTTTATGTACAAGATCTGCGATCTTCTGCCCGATTGCCGGGGCGGAGGTAAGACCGGGAGATTCGATCCCGGCCGCATCGAAAAATCCGGGCGCGTCTTCAGCCTCGCCGATGACAAAGTCGTCACCGGATTCATGGGCGCGCAGCCCGGCGAAGGAGGTGATGACCTGGCGCAGCGGGAGGTTTTTTACGCTCAGAGGGGCCATTCTTCGCAGGGTATCGAGCCCTTCCAGGGTTGTGTTGACAGCCTCTTTGTCTTCCGTGTCCGCTGCGGTGGGGCCTACAAGCAGATTACCGTGTACGGTCGGTGTGACGAGGACGCCTTTTCCCATTCTGGACGGAAGCTGGAAGATGGTGTGGGATACGTGATCTTTTGCCGTCTTATCCAGCAGGAAATATTCTCCTTTGCGTGCCGTGATTGATATCTTTTTTTCACTGACCATATTGTGAAAACGGTCGGCGTATACACCCGCCGCGTTGACGACAATCCGCGCAGAAAAGGTTTCCGGAAGAGTTGTGCCGGTGTGCACCGCCTCAATCAGATAACCGTCCGGCTGCTTTAAAATGGATGTCACCTCTGTGTTGAGAAAGAAAGAGACGCCGTTTATGCAGGCATTTTCCGCAAAAGCCATCGTCATTTCAAAGGGGCAGACGATGCCTCCGGTCGGGGCGTACAGCGCACAGACGGCGTCGTCGCTGATATTGGGCTCGAGCTGGATCAGTTCTTTCCGTTCTACGATGCGCAGGCCGGGGACCTTGTTCTTTTTGCCTTTTTCGAGCAGGTCAAGAAGAGCGTTCTGATCCTGCCCTTTGGTGCAGACCACGAGGGAGCCGTTCCGCCGGAAAGGAATATCGAGTTCGTCAGAGAGCGCATCCATCATGGTATTTCCACGGACATTCAGCTCTGCTTTCAGTGAACCTGGACTGGCGTCAAAACCGGCGTGGATTATGGCGCTGTTTGCTTTGGAGGTGCCGCAGCAGACGTCCTCCTCCCTGTCAAGGACACAGACAGATGCCTGGTATCTGGATAGTTCTCTGGCGATGGCGCTGCCGACGACGCCGGCGCCAATGATTGCGATATCGTACATAGTGTGGTACTCCTTTACAATTGAAGATTTCCGGAAGGCGCGCCTGAGTCTGCCTGGTATATGTAAGGCTTTTAAACGGACGGCTGTCAATGCGTAATTCAGCGATGAATATCTGCATACTAAACACAAAAAGAGCAAAAGTAACAGAACGATAGAATCGTTCTCATTACCCTGCTCTCATCTCCCGGTAGTTTCATATGTTCTTTTCTGATTATAGCATGGATCCTGGTTTTCGTACAGCATTTTTGACAAAAAAAATCTTCAAAATTATGGAATTTGTCAATATACATTTCCGGCCGACACGATTATAATATCTCTCGAAAAGTGAAATCGATTACACAGAGCGCTTAAAAAAATACGACAGAAGGAGGAGAATGCATTATGCAGCAGGTATACATTAAATTCAAAGATGCAGAGCAGGTAAAACGGTTTGTAAACATGGTTGATACATTCGAAGCACATTGTGATCTGCGTTCCGGACGCAAAATCGTGAATGCGAAGTCGATACTTGGAATACTGGCGCTGGATTTGTCGGAGCCGTTGCAGTTATGGTGCGATTCGGATGACAGACGGATTGTTGAGAAAATTTCTCCGTTTTTACTTGAAAAAGCAGTTGTGTGATTTAGGTCTTAGAAGGGTGGATTGGACGGTATGAAAACATATGATGTGACGGCATTAGGAGAACTCCTGATTGACTTTACGGAAAACGGGATGAGCGAACAGGGAAATCCCCTCCTGGAGGCAAATCCGGGCGGAGCGCCCTGCAATGTCCTTGCAATGTTAAACAGGCTTGGAAAAAAGACGGCATTTATCGGCAAAATCGGAAACGACATGTTCGGGGACCGGCTTGAGGCTGTATTAAGCGGGACCGGAATCGACACGCGGGGGTTAAAACGGGATGAAAAGGTTCACACCACCCTGGCGTTTGTACATACAAAAGAGGATGGCGACCGGGATTTTTCCTTTTATCGGAATCCGGGAGCCGATATGATGCTCACGGAGGAGGATCTGGACGAGGAACTGATAAAAAACTGCCGTATTTTTCATTTCGGCACGCTGTCGATGACGCATGAGGGATGTCGGAGGGCGACGGAAAGAGCGATATCGATTGCAGAAGAGAGCGGCGCAATCCTTTCATTTGACCCGAATTTAAGGGAACCGCTCTGGGAGAGCCTGGATGAGGCAAAGAGCCGGATTCTGTTCGGGATGCAGCATTGTCAGATTTTGAAAATATCGGATAATGAGATACAGTGGCTGACCGGAGAGGCGGATTTTGACAGAGGAATCGGGATACTGAAGGAACGGTTCCGGATCCCGCTGATCCTCCTTTCGCTTGGTAAAGAGGGCAGCAGGGCATATATGAAGGATTTAAAAGCAGAGTATCCGGCTTTTGTACAGGCGGATACCATTGAGACGACCGGAGCGGGAGATACGTTCTGCGCCTGTGTACTCAATTTTGTGCTGGAACACGGGTGGAGGGATTATACAGAGCAGGAGTTAAAAGAGATGCTCTGCTTTGCGAATGCGGCAGCTTCGCTGATTACGACGAGGAAGGGCGCGCTTCGCGTGATGCCGGACAAAGATGAGGTGGAAGCGCTTGCACGCCGGTAAAGAGACACAGGAAGAGGTACAGAGAGATGGAGATGGGCATAAAAGGCAGCGGACGCAGGATTATATTTCTGGATATTGACGGGACTTTAACGGAGCCGGGCAGAAGTGTTCCGCCGGAATCTGCGGTTGATGCAATCCGGAGGGCAAGAGAAAACGGACATCTGGTATATTTGTGTACCGGCCGGAATTTCGGTATGCTGTCCCCGCTGCTTTCATATGGGTTTGACGGTTTCGTTGCGAGCGCGGGAGGTTATGTCGTGTGCCGGGAGGAGGTTATTTATGACTGCCCGATGACGGAAGAACAGAGAGTGCGTGCGATGGAGGTGCTTGAGAGAAACGGGGTGAGATCGGAAGAGCGTCGTGTAGGGAAAGAGTGTAGGTTATAGTGT
>CANDFU010000296.1 GCA_947384095.1 uncultured Roseburia sp.
GATTTCCAGCGGAAGATCCTCCTCTCTGAGCACCTGCGCCCGGATAGCGTCGTCCATATCATGATGGATATAAGCGATTTTGTCCGAGAGTCGGACAATCTTCCCCTCCAGCGTATGTGGCCTGAGCCGGAACTGATGATTTAAAATCCCGTCGCGCACTTCCCAGGTCAGGTTCAGTCCCCGTCCGTCTTTCTCCAATTTTTCCACAATGCGCACGCTCTGCTCATTGTGACGGAATCCATCGGCACAGAGCCGGTTTAGCACGCACTCCCCTGCATGTCCAAACGGCGTATGCCCCAGATCATGTCCGAGCGCGATCGCCTCCGCCAGCACTTCGTTCAGCCGCAGCGCCCTGGCGATCGTCCGCGCATTCTGGGAAACCTCCAGGGTGTGCGACAGCCTTGTGCGATAGTGATCCCCTTTCGGCGTCAGAAATACCTGCGTCTTGTTTTTCAGTCTGCGGAACGCCTTGCAGTGCAGAATCCGGTCCCTGTCCCGCTGGAACACCGGGCGGATATCGCACGGCTCTTCCCAGACATCCCGCCCTCTTGATGCGGCACTGAGCGTCGCATAGGGACTCAGCATTTCCCGCTCCATCTGCTCCAGCTCTTCGCGTATTGACATCCATTTTCTCCTCTTTGTAACCTTATAATATATATTATTCGGCAAAACTTCTCTTTTTCCTTTATTTTGGAAAAAGAAAATCTGCGCACGCACGGAATCCGCAGCAAAAGTGCGTACTCCCGATGGTAAGATTCCGAGCCTTCAAAGTAAACCTTTTCTCAATGACAAAAAAATCCGAAGCATGAAAAGCCTCGAATCGCTCTATGTAAACGCTGCAAAGAACAGCGACGCTATTTGGTTTCATGCAGGAGATGGGACTTGAACCCACACGATATTGCTACCACAGGCACCTGAAGCCTGCGCGTCTGCCAATTCCGCCACTCCTGCATAATCTGATCACGACTGATGTGTACACTCCGGAAAACTGCTCCCGCTGTGCTTTTCCGAGTGCGGAAGATGGGACTTGAACCCACACGATATTGCTATCACAAGATCCTTAGTCTTGCTCGTCTGCCAGTTCCGACACTTCCGCATCTCAGTCACATCTCGTGACGACTTAGTCATAATAACAGGGATGTTGAAAAATGTCAATAGGTTTTTTTATATTTTTTAAAATTTTCTCATTTCCGGATAGGCGATTCCCATATATGTCCCCAGCGTCACGACAGCTGCCCGCGGCGCCCACTCCGAAAACAGTTCCGCGACGGCCCCTGCATCGTTGCACATCCGAAGCGTCACGCGCTTCCCGGTCTCTTCCGCAAGCTTTCGCTGCAGATAACTTTCATAACAGGGGGACAGAAATCGTAAACTCCGGTAATTTCCCCGGTCCATCAGCTTCTTTTCCAGGATATTGTTGGCGATACACAGACTGACCGCATACATTTCCCCGTCTTCGCCGCTCTCTCTGATTGTCTGCAGGATGACATGCATAATATCGCGGTGAATCTGTTCCGCCGTCTTAAGCGTATCCTCCATCCGGCCATAATCCCGATGAATCACCGCAGACCGTTCGTCCACGACGTAACCATCCGTCCCCAAAAACGCTCTCCCGCGCTTAAACGCCGTATTTCCCAGGTCAAACACATACACGCTCCCCGGCACGCTGCCAGATGCCCTGGCACACCCCAGCAGGGACGGCGTCTTTACCTCCGGAAACGACGCGCACCGGATCTTAAATCCCGGCATCCCCCATTCCGTCAGGCATTTCATTATATGCGCTTCCAGGCGCCGCCCCAGGGCTCCCTCCGCCAGATTCCCGACAAGGAAGACATGCGAACAGCTTTTCCAGAACGCCCAGTCATCCTCTGTCAGACAGTTTTTCCGCCGGCTCTCCGGCGCGCCGGTGCGGAGCGCACAGAAAAGCTGCGCGAGTCCTTCCGCCGCCAGCTCCACAACACGGTATGCTTTCTCCCGCTCCCCCGCGCTTCCCTCTGTTTTCCGATTTAAATAACCGATCACATTCCTGTCTTTTTCGCTGTCATAATCGTCAAAGACCTTCGCCGTCTCGTCCCGGAGCGTCTCCAGCGAATAAAGATCTTTCCCTCTTTTCTTTCGATATCCGTGCAGCCCTCCCTCCGCGGCGCCGCTGCAGACCACGTAATAATTTAATGATAATGCCGACGGCGCGCCGCCCGGCAGATATTTTAAATACTGTTTCGTATTTTCCATTTAGAATCCTCCACGCCGGTGCGTTTCTGCGCACAGGCCCCGCCTTTTCTCAATCCCACTCTTCCGTCGGCCAGAATATAAAACGTTCCCCGTCCGGGTCAGAAGAAAAAATATCCTTTCCATATGCATACAAAAAGAAGCGGTGCAGGACCATATATCCTCTGGCATAAAAAGCCAGCGCCAGCTCCTCCTCCTGCTCGTCGATCATCCGGCAGGGAACGTCGGGCAGATACATAAAAGCGGCTGAAAACAAGAGCATCAGCATCCCCCCGGCCCGATCTCCCCCGGCGTTCCCGTAAATTTTTAAAAATGTCTCCAGAAACGCTTCCTGCGCTGCGATCAGATGCGCCACGGCCGCGCTCCCGCTGTTAAAAACAAGCGTAAATCCGCCGTCCGGCTTTCTGTCAAAGCAAAAATCATGAAACCTCCCCGCGTGATACGCCCTGCGGAACAACCCATAGCAGTCCAGGCCAAACATCATTTTTCCCATATCGTAGAAATAATGGCGATTGTTTTTTCCGGTCTCGCCGTCGCCGCGCGGATCGATCAGTTTAAACTCACAGATACTCTCCGCTCCCCTTCTGACCAGTATATTCTCCGGTATCAGGTCATGATGCGTACAGAACGTCGCATTGATTTTCAGACGTTCCCATATTTTTTCATCTCTCCGCAGAAACGATAAATATTGTCCGACTCCCGCATAGAAAATCCCGTTGATCTCCATCCCGTTTCTGATGCAGTTCTCAAGCGTCCGCCATGCGGGAAACCGGTGTCTGATCAGCGAGAGCGACCGCTTTATCCTGCGCTGCGTCCGTTCAATATAACAGTCCTGCCAGTATGCCGCATTGGGCGGCGTATCCTGTTTTATGTAAAATGCACGGAAGAGCTCCTCCATGACACGGACAATGCTTTTATTGATATATGTCTCTGTCACCGATTCATCCAGAATGACATCCGCAAGCGATTCCCCGTCGTATAAATACTCCAGCTCCACATGCAGATAACCGTCCGCGTAATGGCAGCCCAGCACCCGTGGAAACAGATCGTTCTCACGGTTCATCCGCTTCAGATA
>CANDFU010000297.1 GCA_947384095.1 uncultured Roseburia sp.
ATAGGCGCTCGGGATGACCATTTCCTCCTGGAGATGCTGAATGGCCACCGCAACCGTCGTATCGCCATGGAACGGCACGCGTCCCGTGACCATCTCATACATGACGATTCCGAGTGAGTAAATATCACTCTTGCCGTCCACAAAACCATTTCTGGCCTGTTCCGGCGACGAATAATGTACGGAACCCATGACATCGGAATTGATCGTATTGACCGTGGCCGCCTTTGCGATTCCAAAATCGGTCACCTTTACCTTTCCCTCCGTCGAGATCATAATGTTCTGCGGCTTGATGTCCCTGTGGATAATCCCTTTGCTGTGAGCCGCTTCGATCCCGCGCCCCACCTGTATCGCAATGCTGACTGCCTCCTTAAAGGAAAGTTGTCCCTTTTTTTCGATATAGGTCTTTAACGTGACGCCCTCCACGTATTCCATCACTATATAATGTATCCCCCGCTCGCTGCCCACATCGTAGATATTGACAATATTGGGGTGTTCAAGCCCTGCCGCAGACTGCGCTTCCGTGCGGAATTTTGTCACAAAATTCAGATCTTCTGAAAACTCGGCCTTCAGCTCCTTGATTGCCACGAAGCGCCCCAGCGTCAGATCTTTTGCCTTGAAAACATCCGACATGCCGCCGGCGCCGATTTTTCCTATGATTTCATAGCGGTCTGCTACATACATTCCCTCAGTTAACATGCTTAACCTCCATTCAACACATATGCTGCAGACAGTCGGGTCCGACTCCCTGCCAGCTCAGAAACGGCTCGATAAGAACAACCGTGATGTTGTCCCTGCCTCCGTTCTCATTCGCAGTCTCCACTAATTTTTCAACCTTTTCAACGATATCTCTCTGACTTAAGACAATGCGCTTAATCTCCTTATCCTCAACCATATTGGTAAGCCCGTCCGTACAGATCAGAACACTATCACCGGCGTCGAGCTGCGTCTCAAAAAAATCCACCGACACTTCCGGCATCACGCCGATCGCCCTGGTAATAATATTTTTGTCCGGATGATCTTTTGCTTCTTCCCTGTCCATCTCTCCCAGACGGACCATCTCCTCCACCAGAGAGTGATCTCTGGTCACCTGAATAATCTTTTCCCGATTGATCACATACAGACGGCTGTCTCCCACATTCGCCGTATACAGGCGGCCATCCACGACCGAAGCTGCTACAATTGTGGTCCCCATTCCCATCTTGCCCGGATCATTATATGCGGCGGCCGCCAGAAGGCGGTTCGCCAGAAGTGCAGCCTCCTTCATCAGCATCACCGGTTCCCGCTGTGCCGATTCTCTGATGTGCTCCACCATTTTTTCCACCGTAAATCTGGAGGCATAGTCGCCGGCCGCATGGCCGCCCATTCCGTCTGCCACCAGAAAAAGATTCGGCAGATTTCCGACAGCTGTCTCTGAAGTAAACAGATAATCCTGATTCATTTCACGCCGCCGCCCGATGTGCGTCATGGAAAACGTCTTCATTTTCTTCCTCCATCCAAATTTTCTTTCACTGCTCTGTATACCTTCTGCGGAGCTGTCCGCAGGCGCCGTCAATATCCCGGCCCATTTCCCTTCTTATCGTAACATTAATTCCATTTTTTTCAAGCTTATTTTTGAATGCGGCAATGTCAGCCGCGTCCGGCTGTGTATAACCGCGCTCCCTCACCGGATTGACCGGTATCAGATTCACATGACACGGAACGCCGCGCAGTTCTCTTTTCAACAGAGCCGACAGCGCTTTCGCGTCCTTCGGCGCATCGTTGAACCCTTTCATAAGGCTGTATTCAAACGTCACTCTTCTGCCGGTCTGCTCAAAATAGTACCGGCAGGCCATCATCACATCGGAAAGCGCATATCGCTCCGCGACCGGCATCAGCTGTCTGCGCTTTTCCTGATCGGGCGCATGGAGCGAGAGCGCCAGCGTAATCGAAAACGCCTCGTCCGCAAGCCGGTACATTTCCGGCACAAGCCCGCAGGTAGAAACCGTCACGTTTCTCTGGCTGATATGAAGCCCGTTCTCATCAGTCAGAAGCCGGATAAACCGGACCAGGTTTTCATAATTGTCAAGCGGTTCCCCCGTTCCCATCACAACGACGTTGGAAATGCGCTCCCCCGTATCCCTTCCGATCCGGTATACCTGCTCCAGCATCTCGGACGCCGTCAGCCCCCGCGCAAGCCCGCCCAGAGCCGAAGCACAGAACCGGCATCCCATACGGCACCCCGCCTGCGACGAAATACAGACAGAATTGCCGTGCTTATAACGCATCAGCACACTCTCAATCCGGTTGCCGTCCGGCAGGATAAACAGATACTTCCGTGTCCCGTCCTGCTTCGAAGCCTGCATGGCCTCTTTCTTTAATTCCACCAGCACACACTCTTCCGAAAGAGTGCGAAGCAGACTTTTCGGAAGATTCGTCATCCTGTCAAAATCAGTTACCTGCTTTAAGTGCAGCCACTGATAAATCTGCTTTGCCCTGAACTTCTGTTCGCCAAGGCCGACGACATACTCCGTCAGTTCCTCTAAAGTCAAAGATCTGATGTCTCTTTTTTCCTGTTCCATACCATTTCCTCTGCCGACCTTTTTCACAGGTCCGTACAGCCGCGCCGACATACGCTGCTGCGAATACATTTTGCAATAAAAAAACCGTCCCCGGGGCCACGCCGCGGAAACATCTGTTCCATCTTTTCTACGGTAAATTCCGGATGCGCCTCTGTAAACCAGCGGACGTTATCCTCATTTTCCATCCGTGAAATCGTGCAGGTTGAGTATAGCAGCGTCCCGCCCGGCTTTACATATGCACAGACCACGTCCAGTATCCTCCTCTGCAGGGCTGCAAGTTCTCCAATCAGCGCAGGCGTCATCCGGTATTTGATATCCGCCTTCCTGCGCAGCACCCCAAGCCCGGAACAGGGCAGATCCGCAATCACGATATCCGCCTTACCAAAGGATTCCGGATCGGAAACAGTGGCGTCCTGACATTTCACACTGATATTTAAGAGCCCGTGCCGTTCTATATTTTCCCTGATCAGAGCGGTTTTCTTTTCGGTCAGATCCCGCGCCTGCACATGGCCCGTCCCTGCAAGCATTTCGGCAAGATGAATACTCTTCCCGCCGGGCGCGGCGCAGACGTCGATACAATAGTCCCCCTCTCTGGGAGACGCCCATTCCGCCACGGCCATGGAGCTGATATCCTGCACATAAAACAGTCCCTCCTTAAACGCCTTAAGCCTGCCCGGCGAATCAAAACCGGAAAGCTGAAACGCGCAGGAAAGCCCG
>CANDFU010000298.1 GCA_947384095.1 uncultured Roseburia sp.
CATTGTGGATCGCGTCGGCGGAGGCGATTCCTTTGGCGGCGGGCTGATTTACGCGTGCTTAAGCGAGTACGACCCGCAGGCTACGATTGAGTTTGCCGTGGCGGCAAGCTGCCTGAAGCACTCCATTGAAGGCGACTTTAATATGGTCGGTGTGGATGAAGTAAAGAAGCTGGCTGGCGGCGATGCATCGGGACGTGTACAGAGATAGTACAGAGATAACAGAAGCTGATTGCACAGGAGACGAAAAAACACGCGCGAAAGTCCCGGAACGTGTGGGAACGTTTTGTTTCCGTGTAAATATGAAGAAATAATTCCTATCCTAGTTAATATAAGAGCAGAAGCCTGGTGCTGCCATACCAGACGCTTTTGCGGCACAGCGATTTTACCCATTTGAGTTGTGTGAAAAACGGTACGGCCAGAAAGGCCGTACCGTTTTTGGGTTGTCAGAAAATACAGATTATGGCAGCATATGTCCCGCTGCCAGATACAGGCTGTACCATTCCTGCTTTGTGAGGGGAATCTGGTCTGCGCTGCAGATTTCCCTCAGTCGGTCAATATTCGTGCTCCCGGCCAGAATCTGTATGTCTGCGGGATGACGCAGGATCCATGCCGCGGCGACTGCCGTGCCGGTGGTGTGGTAATTTGCGGCCAGTTCGTTTATGCTGGCGTTTATTTCCGGAAAGTCGGGATTTCCCAGAAAGGCGCCTTGTATCCTGCCGTACTGGAAAGGCGACCAGGCCTGGACGGTGAGTTTGTTTTGCATACAGTAGTCGATCATCCCGCCGTCGCGGTCTGCGGCGCCGTCTGTCGCCATATTCGCCTCCAGGGCTTCCTGAATCATCGGCGCGTGCATAAGGCCGAGCTGCATCTGGCTAACGGTCAGATCGTGTTCCATGTATTCTGACAGCAGGGCGATGCGGGAGGTCCTGTGATTCGAGACGCCGACGTATCTTACTTTTCCGCTGTCGATGAGTGCGTCGAGGGCGCGCGCCGTCTCCGCCGGATCCGCCAGAACGTCCGGCCTGTGAATCAGAAATACGTCCAGATAATCGGTTTTCAGTCTTTTCAGGATTGCATCGACGGATGCTGTCAGATATTCTGCAGAATTATCGTACATTACGCCCGGAACGATTCCGGCCTTGGACTGCAGGGTGATTTTCTCGCGCAGCCCCGGGTTATCTTTTAAGATATTTCCGAACAATTCTTCGCAGGAGCCCCCGCCGTAGATATCGGCGTGGTCAAAAAAGGATGCGCCCAGTCCGACGGCTTCCTTTATAAAATGATCCGCCTCGCCGGGCGTCATGCCGGCGATCCGCATGCATCCCACGGCGACGGCGGGGACGGTGATTTTTGTTTTTCCGAATGGGATCTGTTTCATGTAAGACTCCTTTCTGGTGTCGATGACGGATATTTCTTTCCCAAACTTACTATAGCATCTGAATAAGCGTCGGATCAATACATTTTTTAAGGCTGTTCCTGAGGAATATCAACGTATAGGATTGTCTGCATGTAACAGGTCTGATAAAATGATGAAAGTGGGAAATAAAATTAACCGGCTCAACGGGGAAGGGAGGATGGGACATGACGGGGAAGCAGATGATCTGCATGGGCGGCCTGATTGCAGCCGTATTTGGGATCGGTGCATGTGGAGGAAAGGATGGCGCTGAGATTCTTTCGGACGTCGGCAGGGCATATGAGAGTCATAACACGCTTGAAAATGTGGCATATTCGTTTCAGATCGTAAAAACAGGCGCAGAGGGAGCCGTGGGCATGGGGAGAAGGGTACTGACTGACCTTACGACCGGGGATTCTTACACAGTCGAATCGGCTGACGGAACTGTTTTTCGGGAGGTGCTGTTCTGGGACGGACAGGGGTATCTGATGCAGGCTGCGCTGCCGGACGGGTGGATGGAATATGAGGGGGAAAACCCGGAGCCATCCGGCTGGGAGAGTTTCTTTGCATTCCGGTATGCGCAGGAGGATGCTGCCGATGTTGTGGCAGAGGAAACCGGAGATAGAACAAAGGTGATTGTGACGCTTTCGGATGAAGCTTTAAAGCGCTACAGGGAGAGAGCCCTGGCAGGTTTTGTTACAGAGGAAGGGCAGAGCGGTGCAGACGATGCTTTGGAGAGAGCGGGCCGGACGGCGTACCGACAGGGGAAGGCGGTATTTGAGATCGACGGGGAAGGGGTTCTGGTTTCGCTGAAGCTTTCACTTGTGGTCGAGGAACCTGTTGTGCCGGATATGGACGCAGGAGAGGAGGAGGGCCGGGCGGAATTTGAAATTGTGACCAGTTTTTCCGTTGAGGAGTACAATTCGGATGAGATCCTGGCACAATTGAGAGAGAAGGCTTCTATGGCAGAAAAGTAAAAAAAGCACTGCGTCGGAGAAGAAGTATGTCGCAAAAACGGCCCGCCGCAGACAAAGAATCCGGCCCTGCCGGATTTTTTGTTCCTTTTAAGCGTTGAGATGACAAGAGGGTTTCTTTTGTGAATAAAAATGTCAGAAACAGAACAAAATAATATAAACAAAATGGCATCGGACTTTTTACGCGAAAGGAAGGGAGTATGGCAGATAAAACGCCGGTCAGCAGGCAGTTGAGCGACAATATCGCACACATGGAAGAATTGTTCTGCGTGTGCGACGATATCAAGAAAAAACAGATGAACTTAGGGCGCGACAGGGACGTGGCATGTTATCTGACGTTTATCGAGGTCGCGGTTGATATGGGAAATTCCGCGCTGCTGGAACTTTTAAAATATTTCAGAGGACTTAGCAGGAAAGAAATCTATGAGGCGCTGGAGCAGAATGCCCTGGGCGTGTCGGACGCGACGTATTTTGAGACGATCCAGGAGGCGGGGGACGGCCTTCTGACGGGGGAGGCGATCCTGTTTGTCGACGGTTTTGACAAGGCGGTCAAGATACCGGACGACGGTTATCCCAATATGGGAGTCAGCGAGACCGATTCGGAGAAAGTGGTCCGCGGGTCAAACGAGGGATTTACGGCTTCCGTCAAGCAGAATGCGGCGCTCATCCGGAGAAGAATCCGTTCCCCGCAGGTGAAAGTAAAGCAGCTCAAGGAAGGCATCCGGTCAAATACCAATATTTATCTGGTCTATATGGAGGATCTCGTTTATCCGGGCGTACTGGAGGAGATCGAGAGGCGGATGGACGGGTTTGAGATCGACGGTGTGCCGGACAGTGGAATTATCGAACAGCTTACAGAGGAAAAATGGTATTCCCCGTTTCCGCAGTTTCAGACGACACAGCGCCC
>CANDFU010000299.1 GCA_947384095.1 uncultured Roseburia sp.
CGCAAAATATCCGCTTCCCTGTAAGCGTTTTCTGATCGGGGCGCTTGTGGTTGTGCTGCTGCTTCCGCTGCAGGTCACGTTGATGCCCTCTTATCTGATTCTGGACAGAATGGGGCTCTTAAATACTGTCTGGGCGCTGGTCCTCCCCGCGGTATTTTCCCCGTTCGGAACGATTGTCATGTGGATGACATTCAGAGGGGTGCCGGACAGCCTGATGGATGCCGCCCGGATAGACGGGGCGGGCGTGTGGGCGCTGCTTTTTCAGATTATGGTGCCGGCCGGGCGCAGCGGAGCGGCCAGTGTGCTTCTGCTGACGTTTATCGACGCGTGGAATATGGCCGAACAGCCGATGGTGTTTCTGGACGATGTGTCGGCATATCCTCTGAGCGTGTTTCTGGCCTCGCTGGGACGGGAAGGATTTTCGCTCAGTTTTCACAGCGGGCTGCTCTCCATGCTCCCCGCGGTACTTCTGCTTCTCTATTTCAGGGAAGAGCTTGTGCAGGGCGGTGGGCTTCTTCTGGAAAAGTGAGGATATGAGAAAGGGGGTCCGGGATATGGGCGGAGAAAAGCGATTTGCGAAAACACTGGCAGTCGGGGCATGTGTGGTGCTTTTGGCCTGTACGGTGGTGTCGCAGGTGATTTACTGGCGCATGCTGCCAGACGTGCGGGCTGTAAAGGCGCGCTGGCAGGACACGGGGTTTGTTCTGCCGCAGGGGGCGGTGTTTGCGGAGCCGCAGGGAACATGCGTCTATTGCATCGAAGAAAAAGAGGGCCGGTTCGGCCCGAAGTATCTGCTCAGGGCAGTTCTGGTGACGGTGGAAGAGACCAACGAGAAAGAGGGGGAAGTTACGGTGCGCGGAATTTATCAGGAAGGGCAGATTTATGCTTCGGATGCAGACGCACCGCTCCGGAACGGAGCGGAGGTAAAGGTTGTCCCGTATAAGGAGTCTGATATGGAGTAGTATGTAAAACACAGCAGACGGGCAGTTCCGGTTTTTCGATGCGTTTAAACTGCTGCGAAGCATTTGGCCGGGAAGCGGTTGCCCCGCTGTTTGAAGAAAAGCGGGAGGAAGTATGCCGGATCTGGGGGAAGGGATACCGGCTGCTGTCCCGGCTGTCTCTCAACGTTCGTAAATTGTATAATGATGCCGGTGAAGCAGTTGTATGGCGGCGTCCAGCGATGCCTTATCGTACATCTCCAGCCGCAGGACGCCCTGCTCAAATTCGCGGTTGTGGATAATACCGATATTTTTGATGTTTAAATGGTTGCTGGCGAGGATGGTAGCGACCGTTGCGATACCGCCCGCCTCGTCCAGCAGATCAAGGTAAAGCTCGTAGACGCTTTTTAATGCTCCGCCGCGCGGGGGTATCGTGATGGAATCCCGGTAATCTTTTGCGGCGGTAAAGGCGTCCAGGAGCGCCTGGCTGTCGGAATTTCTGATCTGTGCTCCCATGCGTTTCAGGATTGTGATATAGTCGTCGGTCAGCTTCAGAAGCTGCTCTTTGTTTGAAAGACAGATATTTTCCCACATGACGGGGGATGAGGAGGCGATCCGCGTGATATCTTTAAATCCCCCGGCCGCGATCGTTTTCATCGTCTCGTTTTCATCGTCGGATTCACGTACCAGGTTTACAAGGCTGTAGGCGATGATGTGCGGCAGGTGGCTGATGGCTGCCGTGGCATAATCGTGGGCTTCATAGCCTAAGACCAGCGGGATGGCCCCCAGGGAGATCACCAGCCGGCGGAATGTCTCGACGGCGTCCGGATCAGACTTTGCGGTGGGCGTGATAATGTAGTAGGCGTTTTCGAGAAGATATTCGCTGGCGTTTAAAAGCCCTGTCTTTTCGGAACCGGCCATCGGATGGCCGCCGATAAACTGTCTTTCCATGTCCAGTGCCTGCACTTCACGGTGAATGTCTGTCTTGACGCTTCCCACATCCGTGATGATGCAGCTTTCTTTGACGTGTCCCTTTAAACGGTGCAGATATTCGATATTTTTTTGTACCGGCGTGCACAAAAAAATGTAATCGCAGTCATAAAAATCTTCGATTTCACAGAGTGAACTGTTTTCGATCAGTTTTTGCCGGTAAGCCTGTGTGACGGTGGACAGGTGACCTGCCGTAGCGATGACTGAGAGATCCGGATTAAGCGATTTTAAGCGTCTGGCGATGGAACCGCCGATGAGTCCCAGCCCGATAAACCCGATTTTGTTGAATGACATTTTGAACCTCCATGTTCTTCCGATTGACCTGTTCGTTCTGCAATCATAATGGAAAAGCTTTCGTCTGACGTTCTCAGAATGTTGATTGACGAATCTGAGTATATCACATTCAGCGTCCGGTTTCAATTTTCTTTCGGGAGGCTGCCCGGAAGGTTCAGGGCGTCAAAAGTACTTTTTGCTACGCTCCATACCATATATTGCTGTTGCAAATGAATTTGCGCATCAATATATGGTATGGAGCGGGCGTTCTGCTCTCTTTTGGCATCCTGATCCCAAAAGGGATCAATCACTTCAAGTCTTGCAATTCTGCAGATTGTTCCATATAATGAGATGGAAAAGGATGGGTGTGATTTTCGTCGGGAATAAGCTCTGGTTCCGCGGGAAGGTTCTGTGGGGCCGGGGTGTGAAAACATGCACAGAAATGAGGATGATTATGGGAAGGGAAGATTACAATAAAGCGTTTAAGCTGGGAAAAAGAGAGTATCAGCTCAGAATGCTGCGCGGGGAGAAGCCGACGCTGCAGGTTCTGGATGATATTCTCCCGGAGAAAGGATCTTATTCCGAGGTGCCTCTTGGCCTGGTACAGATTCCGATTGATCAGATCGTGGGAACCAGGACGGTAGGGCGGAGCAATTCCTTTGCCGGCAATTTTATGCCGATCTTAAAGGACGACACCGAATTTGCAGGAAAATGGGCGCATCTGAGCACTACGCATGTGGAAGAGGGCATCAGGGACCCGATCAAGGCCTATGAATATATGAACAAATTTTATGTAGAGGAGGGAAATAAGCGGGTCAGCGTTATGAAGTTCTTCGGCGTTGTCTCTATTCCGGGGATCGTGACACGCATTGTTCCAAAGCGAACGGACGAGAAAGAAAATAAGATTTATTATGAGTTTCTGGATTTTTACCAGGCGGCGCCGATCAATTATATCTGGTTTTCGCAGGAGGGAAGTTTTGCAAAGCTTCAGGAGGCGGTCGGAAAAAAGCCGGGCGAAATCTGGACGGAGGATGACCTGCTTGAATTCAGCTCTGTT
>CANDFU010000300.1 GCA_947384095.1 uncultured Roseburia sp.
CGCAAACGATGCCAGTATCACCTCAGAGTCGCTTTCTCCCCGGAACTGATGCCCATTTTGTCTGAGTTCGTTGCGAATCTCGATAAAATTATAAATCTCGCCGTTAAATGTCATCTGGTAACGCCCATCGGCATATGACATCGGCTGGCTTCCCGCATCCGACAGATCCAGAATGGAGAGTCTGCGATGGCCTAACGTCACGCCGTCCTCCTGCCAGAGACCGCTGCCGTCCGGCCCGCGGTGATACATCGTGTCCAGACATCTGACCGCCAGGCCTCTGTCCACTTTTTTCCCGATAACCCCATAAATTCCGCACATATCCCCGTCCTTTCCCGTCACAACCCCCGAATGCTCCCGGTAACTCACAGAAAGCACCCTCATTTTTCACTGTTCCATATTTCAATGAGAGGGAAATTTTCTGTGTATCAGATACAGATAACGGGTATTTGTCACCAGATATCGCTTCAACAGCCGCTTCGGATCCTGCAGAAGCCTGTACAGCCATTCCAGGCTGAGTTTCTGCATCCAGGCCGGCGCCCGTCTGATATTGCCCGCATGATAATCAAATCCTGCCCCGACCCCGATCATGACGCCGCTGACCCTGCCTCTGTGATCATACATCCAGTTTTCCTGTTTCGGCGCGCCAAGCCCCACCCAGATAATATCCGCCTGCGCATCGTTGATGGCCCGCACCGCGGCCTTATCCTCCTGCTCGCTCAGCGCGCGAAACGGCGGCGATGCCATCCCGGCAATCGCAAGCTCCGGGTACTGCCGTTTTAACTTTTTCCGGAGCGCTGCAAGCGTTTCCTCCGAACCGCCGTAAAAGTAATGGCGCAGCCCGTTGTCACGCGAAAAGAGCGCCAGCATCAGATCCGGCCCCGTCACGCGCTCCGCTTCCGCATAGCCATGTTTTCTGCTGTACACAGATAACGGTTTTCCGTCGGGCAGCACAAATGCCGCCTCCTTCTGTACGGTGTGGTAACGCGCATCGTCGTGGGCCATCACCGTGGTGTGGACATTGCCGACGCAGATATATGCTCCCCGCAGCTCCTTAAGATGCCCTTCAATGAGCGCCACGGTCTTTTCCATATTGGTGACCAGAATCTCAGTCCCCAGAATACTGCATGTCGTAAGTTCCATAGCTTCCCCCTTCATCAAAGGCCAGAACACCCTTTCCCCCTAGCAGCGCTGAAAAGCCAGCACTGGGGATTATCTGGAAACAACCTCGAGCGGAATCTCTCCGATATAAGACGGCAGCAGACTGAACGTACTGTGATAGCTGCCAAGAATCTTCCTGCACTTTGAGAGCGCAAGCATCTCGACAAACGCATCTTTAAGCCCCTCTCCCGAATCTCTGTCGATAATCCCTTTCTCATTGAAAATCAGCCGCTGCATCGGAAACTCCGCCCGCAGATCTTCTTTGACGCCCGCGTCGTCCGTCGCCACAAAAAACGTCGTTTTTTCATCCGCCGCAAGCTCCGCCCGCATCCGCTCCACAAATAACGACAACGGACTGTTCGCGATCGCCTCCGTGTGGTCGGTGCGCCTCACATGGACGCCGACTGAATGGGCTCCCAGCCTCGCAAACAGCGCAGCCCCCCTTTCGCTGACCACGCGGCTTGGCACGAGAAAACGATAAGCCTGCGCGTCCTTCAGCTCACAGACGGGGCCGAATGTCTTAAAATAGACCACCGGCCGGCTTTTCAAGGCTTCAAGCACCCCCGCATAGCCCTCCCGGGCCCTGATATGCTCAATATCGTCACACTCCAGAAACAGCCCCGCCTTCCCCCGCCATTTCTTTTTCTCGCGGTTTCCCTGCAATTGTGCAAACGGCTCTTTTTTCAGCCCGTTTTCGCTGATTTCCACCACCTGCATCGGCAGCTCAAATAATTCTGACGCGCGGACATTACAGCCCGCCTCGCGTTTCCAGATTACCACAAGCTCCCGCCCCAGCTTCTGCGCCACTGCATAGGCGGATCCCAGCCCCAGCAGGCGGTTTCCCAATCCCGCACACGGTTCTACAATCAGCATTCTGCTCCTCCTTCGCGCCGGTATACCATTCCGTTTTCCACCTGGTAGACCATGTCGCAGTTTTTAATGGTCGAGAGGCGGTGTGCAATGATCAGCATCGTCATTTTGCCCTGCAGACGGTTGATCGCTTCCATGACCGCCTTCTCCGTCTCCGTGTCAAGCGCTGAAGTCGCCTCGTCAAGCACCAGCACCTCCGGTTTCCGGTAAAGCGCGCGTGCTATCCCGATTCTCTGGCGCTGCCCTCCGGAAATTCTTACCCCGCCTTCCCCGATCATCGTATCGAGCCCTTCATCCAGGGATTTTACAAAATCATCCAGCTGTGCCTGGCGCAATGCATCCCAGACCGCCTCATCGTCAATCGCCTCCGCCTGTCCGAAAGCAATGTTGTTGCGGATGGTATCGTCCAGCATATAGATTGTCTGCGGAATATAGCCGATCTTATCATGCCAGCCCCGGTAGGACTGCGCAATATCTCTCCCATCCGCTGCAATCCGTCCTTCCTGTGGCTTTAACACCCCCAGAATGAGATCCACCATCGTGGTTTTTCCCGCACCGGACGGGCCGATAAAAGCCACAGATGCATTCTTTGGAATCGTGACATTAATATCGGAAAGTACCGGTTCCTCCGTATCCGGATAGGTAAACGTCATGTGTTCCACAGTAATCTCCCGCTCCAACGCAACCTCGCTGTAATCCGCTTTGTCCGTCTGCGCAATCTCTATATCGCGGATTGCCACGTACTGCTCCCCGATCTTGTGAATCACTACTCCGTTGTGGATAATGGACGCAAGGTATTCCGACATCTTATTCGCCGATGGGAGCAGATAAAATGCCGCGGCCGCAAACACGGCCAGCGTTCCCAGAAGCTCCGCTGAATCGGTCTTTGTCGCGCTGACCCGGACAATAACAGCAATCATCAGGCCCACGATACAGAGCGCTTCCATAATCGGCTTGGGCACAGAGCTTAAAAATGAATTCTGCTTGATGACATACGTGTATTTTCCGTTCTGTTTCACGAAATCGTTCTCAAAATACGCTTCGCGGTTCGCAATCTTGATCTCCTTGATGCCCCCGAACGCCTGCTGCATGCACTGAAGAATTCTGGCGCTGTAATATCTCCTGTCGTCTCCGAAGCCCGCGAGAATCCGTCTCAGCTTTTTCATAAAGAGCAGCACCATAACCGCCATCGCCACTGCCACAAAAAAAGTGATCAGCGGATCTTTT
>CANDFU010000301.1 GCA_947384095.1 uncultured Roseburia sp.
CAGACAGTCCGCCGAACTGGTGATACCAGCCGCCGCGTTCCGATCTGATCTGAATCATCTCAAACGTATGGTAGCTGAACTCCGTCTCCTTCTTCCACGCCGAAAGAGCACGCTGTGCAATCGCATAGGCAGTTTCTGCCTCTCCGAGATCCAGCATGGATTTCCAGAACAGATACGGGTACGGAAACCAGACGCTGCCATTCCAGTATCCGTTATCGTAGAAATAAGACGCGCTCATATCGACTGTCGAAATCCCCACGCCAGACCAGAGCTCTTCTTCCGACCGCAGGTGCCCAAGCATCCGCTCTGTCTGCGCCGATGTTCCGATTCCGGCGATCAGCGGCAGAACGCCTTCCACTCCTTTATTATAATTCTCTCCCGTCTCATTTCTGAAAATCTCCCGTGCATTCCCGTCCCCGTCATGAACCACATACCCGAAATAGCCGCTCTCCTCGTCCCATGCATACTTCATAAGGGCGCCGGACACGCGCCGGATGTCCTCCTCATATTCTGCGATATCCTCATCCCTTCCGCAGTATGCGGCAGCCTCTTTCATCACTCTGGCAATCCGCACCAGAAAAACACTTGTGCAGACCGGGGCAATCACATTCTCCTTTTTCTGCCGGTGAAGCGCTGCCTGCGCCGGATAATCGTCCATGCCGCCCGCATTGTAGAAATAGTCATAAACCGTCAGCAGGCCGCTCTGATGGCGCGCCGTCGTCGACCCTTCCGCCTTCCCCGCAAAAAATAAGTAATACCGGCGGAACATCGGATAATCGTCGCATAACGCCTTTTTTTCATCCCCGTCCGCCCTCATAAAAAGTTCCCTCCAGAGAAAAAACTGTGTCGGAACCATCGAGCCGTGATAGAGAAAGGCAAAATCCCGGTTTTCCTCCTCCGAAAGATACAAATCCATGATATATTCTGCCCGCTTCCGGGAATATTCCAGCATGCCAAGCCCGATAAATCCGCAGTCCCAGGTATACAGGCTGTCCCAGCGTTTGCCCGGCGTGTAGTGAATGACCGGCTCCCCGTGGCGTTCAATGGGGTAGACCACATTGGAAAAAAGCGCCGCCTTTAAAAGGCGCACGGAAAACGCATACTCCATTCCGGCTTCCCTGATCTCTTTTTCGGAAGAATGATCCCGCTTCTCCCAGCTTTGTTCCAGATCGTCGCGGCTGTACGAAAACGGCTTCGTCCCGACAACGGCATACACGGCCTTCACGGAATCCGGCGGCACAAAAATGGCCTCGAGCACCCGGTTGTCATAAAACCCGTCGTCCGAATGCCGCCTGGAAAACGACCCCGAAAAACTCATGGACAGATCGTCATATGTCCTGTCCGAATCTGACAGCCGCGTGGGCAGCGCATCCTCCAGGCAGCCGGAATTTAATTCCCGTTCTCTGACGCGGTCCCAGAATACAGACAGGTAAACCGGCTTCTCTCCGTTCTGATAGCGATAGCAGACTCTTTTTCCCTCTTCCGTCACTTCTCTTTCGGGGATCACCGCCAGAGGATATTGTGACACCGACACTTCCCCGGCCTCTTCCCGCTCTGTAAGACAAAAGAAATCCAGCAGCACGCCGTCTTCTTTTGTTCCGCAGGCCGTCATCTCAAACAAAAATTCCCCTTTCGGAAGTTTTCCGAGCGGCAATACCGTCATACGCGGCTCTGTCGTCTTTTCAAAGACCAGATCGCCGTATGCAGTCGAAAACACCACATCCGACCGGCCGTGCACCGTCCGGTAGCGGACTGTCAG
The DNA here is from genome assembly GCA_947384095.1 of uncultured Roseburia sp. Classification (GTDB taxonomy): domain Bacteria; phylum Bacillota; class Clostridia; order Lachnospirales; family Lachnospiraceae; genus Roseburia. The sequence continues at coordinate 1,760 of CANDFU010000301.1, forward strand.
CACTGCATCCTCATAATCCTGCGCAAGCAGTGTCTGATAAGACACAAAATCCCCTTTCTCCGCTCCAAACATTCCCAGCTTCAGATGGGACAGCATAAGACTGTACCAGGTCTCGCCGAGCCCCCTTCCGTCTGTAAATTCCGGAATCTTTACTTCTCCTTTCCGGTAACCGTCCGGATTTAAGTGCTCCCACGGACGCATCCTCGCAAATGAAAATTCACGGTAAGACAGCGCGTCCCAGACATCGCTCTTCCGCGGACGTGTTATCACACATGTTTTTTTCTGCGGATACTCAATGGCCGCAAACAGATTCAGCAGACAGTTCTGCACCCGGTCCGTATCATTTGTATATTCCACGCGCACGCCCCAGACTTCCGGCTCCATCTCAAAAAACGATACATCCGCAAACAGCCGGTCTTTCCAGATCAGTTCACAGCGGTATGTGTAACACGTCCCGTCCGCGTCCGCCTCCCACGGATGGTAAGCGGACGGAATGCACACATTCGGCGCCGGAACGGCACTGTTTGCGTAAGTGGGATGCACAACCAGATCAAACCTCGCCCCCGGAATCCGGCTCTCGCCCATCACTCTGGAAATCCCCATATACTTTTTGGAATACGGCCCCCAGACGGACAGGCACCCCTTGCTCTGTTCTCTCATCTTCTCCTCATTTCCTTTCCGGACATTACCCCTTTACAGAGCCGACCATTACGCCCTGGTTAAAATATTTCTGCACAAACGGATACATACACATAATGGGTGCGGAAGACACCACGATGACGGCATATTTGATCAGATCCGCCATCTGCTTTGCCTCCACGGCCGCGGCGCCCGACGACATGGAGCTGATCGTCTGATTGGATATCAGAATGTTGCGCAGCACGAGCTGCAGTGGCTGTAACTCAGCATTCCGCAGATAAATCAACGCGTTAAAATAAGAATTCCACTGTCCGACTGCGGCCCACAGAGCGATCACGGCAAGAATCGCTTTCGAGAGCGGCAGTACAATCTTAAAGAAAAACCCGAGGTATCCGCATCCGTCGATCTGCGCCGCCTCCCACAGTTCTTCCGGAATACTGTTCGAGAAAAAAGTACGGCCGACGATGATGTAATACGGAACGACGGAAAAGGGAAGCACCATAACCCAGAAATTGTCCAGCAGGCCGAACTGCTGTACCGCCAGATATGTCGGAATCAGGCCGCCCGTAAAAAACATAGGAATCAGATAAAAAAAGGTAAAAAAGTTTCTTCCGAACATTTTTTTTCGCGACAGCGCATAGGATACCGGTATGTTCACCCCGATGGTAATGATGGTCCCCACAACTGCATATAAAACGGTGTTTCGGTAGCCCACCCAGAGCTGCTTATACTCTGCAAGCTGTCTGTAAGCCTTAAAGTTGATTCCCTGCGGGAAAAACATGATCTCTCCGCCCGAAACCTTTGTCGCATCGCTGATTGATGCGATCACAATAAAATATACAGGATAT
>CANDFU010000302.1 GCA_947384095.1 uncultured Roseburia sp.
ATATTTTCATCGTCCAATGCGCTGGGCAGCGTTCCGCACAGGGAAATCTTCCTGGCAGGACACAGTCTCACGCTGGATAATGTGAGCACTTATCTGGAAGGAAGCAGCGGTTCGCTCGGAGGGCTTGGCGGCACAGAGAAAGAATTGCTGCCGACAATCTATGCAGGGGGATATCCCGGCACCGCTGTCGGGGCCGGCGCTTCGCTGGTACTGCAGAATTCGAACAGCGAGACCATGTTTCAGGGGATTTATCTGGGACATGGGACAGAGGGCGACCAGAAGGTGCCGTATTCCGGCGGGGCGGTTCTTGCTATGGACTGCCCTGTGATTGTGCGCGACGGCGTATATTCCAGGGAAAACAATGCGGCCGGGATCAGTGTGACAGGCAATGGTTATGCGAAAACAAAAATGTTTTATGGAAACGCCAATACAACGCTGACGGTAAAACAGGCTTCCCTCGAAAAAGCGGTTGTGGAGCAGGTGGGGAAAATCGTGCTGGACGACAATGCATATCTTGCACTCCAGACGGCTGATCTGAATCACGTATCGTTGAAAAATAACGCATGCCTGGATCTGAATGGTATTCCGGATCCGGTTGTAAAGGGCGGATTTGAGGGCGGGAACGGCCTTCTTGTACTAAATGCACAGGGGATGCTGGATATTAAGGGAACTGTCACGGGGACGACGACGGTACAGACGTCATATCGGAATATTGCGGGAACCATCAGCCACGGAAAAGTTTATATTACGGCGGTTCCGGGACAGGCTGTGGCAAAGAATTTTGTATTAAGCCAGAAGCATGCGGAAAATGGGTTTTCACTGGTCTATAAACAGGGGCAGTGGACGGCGTACCGGAACTATCAGGATGTGCTCAGGATCGGAAGCATAGAGGCTGTCAATGCATCTGGAACGGTCGATCTGAACCGGATCTGGCAGAAGACGGACGAAAATCTGTTCTGTGACGTCGTCTGGCGGGATGCGGGCGGAGCGGTGATCGGGGAAGACGTCGTGGAGGATGAAGGGCTGTATGATACCGGTTATGTGGTTGCAATACGCACGGATTACTGGGAAAGTGAGGATCCGGATGTCCTGGCAAAGGTGGACTGGTATAATCAGATTTTTCTGATTTCGTCGGATACGAGACCGGGCAGGTATCATTTCCTGGCGGAAGAAGGCGCGCAGGCAGGAGACTATACGTTTCTTTTTTGTTCTGAGTGGATTGAAAACGAGCTGATGACGGTGGCGGATGTTAAGGCGCTTAAGGAAACAGTCGGGGCATCGATGCAGGTACGTTTTACGTTTTCGCCGGAATCGACGGAAAAACCGGACCCCCCGCAGCCGGAGGAGAAACCGGACGCGCCGGCGCCGGAGGAGAAACCGACGGCCCCGCCGGTTCATGTCCATCAGTACGTGGAGCAGGTCACGCGGGAAGCGACCTGTACGAATAAGGGGATCCGGACGTATCGGTGCAGCGGATGCAATGACAGTTATACGCGCGAGATACCGGTGACGGCGCATCAGGCTGTGACAGACCCGGCAAAAGAGGCGACCTGCACGGAAATCGGAAAAACGCAGGGGAGCCACTGCGCGGTATGTGGCACGGTGATCCAGGCGCAGCAGACCCTTCCGAAAAAAGAGCATCGTCTGGAGACACAGGTGAAAAGGGCGACGCTGAAGGCGGACGGCAGTATTGCGTCAGTATGCAGGGAGTGCGGCATGGTTTCGGGGAAGAGCGTGATCAGCCGGCCGAAGACAATAAAGCTTTCCACAGATAGTTTTGTCTATAACGGACAGCAGAGAAAACCTTCCGTAAAAGTAACGGATAAAAACGGAAAAGTAATTGACAGCCGAAATTATACGGTTTCTTATGGGAATCATAAAAACGTGGGAAACGCCGTTGCGACAGTCCGTTTCAAAGGAAATTATGAGGGGACATTAAAGAAGACGTTTACCATCGTTCCTAAGACGACGAGCCTGAAGCTTACGTCAAAGAAAAAAAGCTTTACGGTAAAATGGAAAAAACAGGGAACGCAGACGGACGGATATATAATCGAATATTCGACGAGCAGCCGGTTTACAAAAAAGACAACCGGTTCTGTGAAAGTGGCAAATAAAAATGTGACATCGAAGACGGTTAAAAAGGTAAAAGGAAACAAAAAATATTATGTCAGGATTTGTACCTACAAAATAGTCAGAGTAAACGGAAAGAAAATCACCCTTCGTTCGGAATGGTCAAAAACCAGGACGGTGCGGACCGGAAAATAGAAATCCATTTTTCACCGTCTGTCTAATGAAAAAAACAAATCGTCCGATATAAACAGTATAAAGTGATTTCAAGGAAGAAAGGAGATGCCATATATGCGTATAGAATCCTATAATCAGGTGGCAGCGGTTTACAAGACGAATAAAGCAGCCAATACGAAGAAAACATCCGGTGCGGCTGCCGGCCGGGATGAAGTACAGATTTCTTCCTTCGGGCGTGATTATCAGATTGCGAAAAATGCAGTGGCGGAAGCTCCCGACATCAGGGAAGAGAAGGTCACGGAAGTTGCGGCAAAGGTAAATTCCGGCAGCTACCGGGTGGATGCGGGCGATTTTGCAGCCAGGCTGTTAGAGCATTACCATGCATTGATGATGTGAGAAGTGAGGGCGGAGAGTGGCTAGTCTGATGGAGGAGCTCCTGGATGTTCTGGGAGAAGAAGAAAAACAATATGAAGAGCTGATAGAGCTTGCCGATGTCAAAAAAGACGCTGTGATCAAAGCGGATATAGAGGAGCTGGGCAGAATAACTGTCCGGGAACAGGACGCGGCAAGCGTGCTTCTCAACCTTACGAACAAGCGAACGAGAGTGCTCGGCGATATGGCGACGGTTCTTGGGAAGGATCCGTCGGAAATGACGATTGCGAAAATGATCGGATACCTTGAGAAGCAGCCGGAGGAACAGAGCCGGCTCAGGGAAAAGCAGGAACGCCTCCTTGAAGTGGGAACGAAGATGCGTACCTTGAACCAGCAGAATGAGGCCCTGTTAAAGCAGGCATTGGAGATGGTGGAATTTGACCTTACGCTGCTTCGGAGTATGAAGCAGGCGCCGGAAACTGCGAATTATAACAAAAATGCCTATAATACCGGTCAGCTGCTTGGCAGCAGCGGTTTTGACGCAAAACAATAGGCAGGAGGGAGGAGACCACCATGGCAAATGGTTTTGGTACTTTATTTATTGGT
>CANDFU010000303.1 GCA_947384095.1 uncultured Roseburia sp.
GGAGGTAACTGTAATAAGACATTCCGGTGGAATGTATCTTATCAGATTTGCTGAAGGAGGCGGTATTCAGGTTCGGGGACATAGATTATTTGTCTCTCAGGAAGAAGCTGCGGCAAGCATACAGACAGATAAAGAAATGTCGAAAAGATACCGTAGCCCATATGAGTACGAACATTAGACCGAAGGTTTATGATAAGGCGAAATATAGATGATGACAACCTTAACCGGGGGGACAGGATTCTGTTTGAATAAAGAGGTGTTTTATGGATAAGAAAAAAGGAATTGGGGTAATTACGGGTTTATGTGCGATTGCTATTGTTGGAACGAAGCTGTTTAAGTTTTTAAGCGGGGAAGAAAAATATAGTAATGACTGGATGGAATCATTATCCGATGAAGAACTTGAATCTGAACGCGAAAAAGTCAGGCAAGACTGGTGTTCCGCGGAGAAAGATTTTTCAATGGCCGTAAAATTAGAGAGTATATTAAATCAGTTCGATAAAGAAATGAGCAAAAGAGCCTGGAAAGACAAGAAAGAATATGGTTATCCAAAGCACGGTGAGCATGGCTGGTATTTGTCTGAGGATGATTAACCAAAAGTTTAGATTTATTTGCAGATTTGCGGTTAATTCCGGCATATGAATGATACCATTTAAAATCTTAGGAGAAACAATTATGTACAAATTACTTGGAGCAGATGGAAAACAGTATCTCTCTGAAACGCCGGGCGCTTTCGGCGGGAACAGCAAGCAGAAAATCTATGGCCGTCTTGACTGCCGCTCTGCCCTCTCCACAATCAGGAGATTTCCTGGCAGCTATGAAGAATACCGCGTATTCTTTGCCGACGAGAAAACGGCTCTTGCCGCCGGATACCGTCCATGCGGGAATTGTATGCGGAAGCAGTACCAGGAATATAAGGACAATCCAGAAGAATACCGGCGCAAATTCGGCCTGTGATCGGAACGCCGGGGAACGAAGCGAGGCGATTATTTGGAAAATCAAAGGTTTACACCACTGCCCTTTATGGATTCGCATACAATAAAAAATATTGCTGAACAGAACAATACCGCATTGAAGCAGCTATTTGGCGAAAAAATACGCAAAAACTTTCTGATACAGATAAAAGATCAGGTTCTGAAAGAACTGGGATTTGATAATCTCATAAAATATTATGATTTCCGCTGGTCAGATGCGGAAATGGTCACAGGGGCAGGCGAAGCCCCGGAATACGATATATGCAGGATGGTTGTCGGGATACACCGGGCATATTCCATTTTCCTTACCAGGCAGGAAGTACGGGATAATGAAAGAAACGATTCCTACAGGAGGCGGCTTATTTCCGAGACGTTAGAGAAAATCCGGTTCCGCCGGTATGCCGGTTCCTATTTCAGAAAGATGACACTATTTTCAGGAGAGGAATTTTTATATTATCCTCTGCCCTATGAGCTTTTTGCAGTCGCGGTTAAAATGAGCCTGCTGCTGAAAGATAACTATGGGCTGAAGCGCTGGCAGTTCTATTACGGCATACTGCATAACGGGCTTTCCGCCCTGACACTCATGGAAGATAATCTTCCCGGCGGCGCATATCCCTTATGCCGGGGCATGATTGAGATATATGTAAAGTTTCTGCTGTTAAACAGGCCGGAGGCTCTTTGTGCCGATTATGAAAAATTCCGGATGTATGAAGTGGAACAGTCCTGTTGCAGCCAGAGGTATCCGGAAGAATTTCATACGCTTTTTAAGAAACGCATCTGCCAGAGTGCAAAAAGCAGAGCGGACTATCTCCATTTTGGATGGGTGGATTCCATTGACGGATACCATTCCATAGTGACAAAAACTCCTTACTCTGTATATGGGATCCTGGCTTACCTGAAATGTAAAGATACTGACAGAAATCCGGAGCTGGAACAGCTGGAATATTTTTATAAATCGTGCCATGCCTATACCCATGGAAGTGTGCAGACGGCCATTTATCCTGTACTGCACTATTTTGAAATCTCAATCATGCTCTATTATGTGATCCGCAGTACGTTTTTACTGCTGTGCGGGGAATTGGATATAGAAAACAGCATTGACGGGAATGATGTGATCGCCATGATTGACAGGGATTTTGCCGTATTATACGGACAATATAAAAGGCGGTCTACAGATAATTTTAAAAACTATTATAACTGCCAGAAGGGGGTATACGAAAATGAAAAAAGGTAAAATGCTTGGCCTGATCGTCCGGCAGGCAAGGGAAGAAAAGAACTGGACACAGCAGGAACTGGCCGACAAAATGGGAATCCCTGTTGATAAAGTGACAGAACTTGAAAATGGTAATGCAGATCCGTCTATGACAGAAACAGCGGGATATTTTTTCCTGCTGAATATCTCTCCGGATATTACGATGTATGAAGATAATGCAGAAGACGCATTGCGGATGAACCGTCTCTTCCGCGAACTCCAGACACTGACGCCGGAACAGTTTGACAGGCTGTGCAGGTCTGTCAGCCATATCAGGCGGTGGCGTGAAAACCGTCCGGATGTTATCACGCTGGACGATTACTGGAAAGCCATAGAGAAGGAATCTGCCGACAAATAAAAATTCGGATTTTTCAGTGTGGGTATCCGACAGCCTGTCTGGTATCCACACTTTATTATAATTCGTCCAGGCCGTCTATCAGCCTATACAATTCCTCTATATCTTCTTTTGTCCACACAGGCGCATATTTTCGGCAGGTATCTTTTGCAAAGCACTTTTTGTCTGAACATTTTTTTACGCCGGCACACTTGATGAAATATACAATTCTGGCAATGTCCCATACAATGATATATGCAAAAATCAGTACAGCCGAACCGGCGGCAAATAAATCAAAAATCCACTTCATACAGATGTATTCCCTTCTTTTTGTTTGAGCAGTTTTTCCAAAAAGCCTTTACGCTTTCCTTCCTGTTCCATATCGGTCACGGTATCTTCCAGGTGCATCAGCCACACCCGGTACATCGGCATGGAAGTTACCGCAAACTGTAACAGATCTTTTTCCGTCCAGCCGTTCAGCTTACTGCATCTATGGGCCAGTTCTGTCAGCCTGCTTTCCCACTCTTCGTTATCTATTATATGCGTTATCTCATATGCCTGCATAGAGTTTCTCCTTGTCTGGTGTGCATATTTATATACTGTTTAATTATATAGTATATATTCTTTTCCTGTCTATACCGTAAGTATTTATTTT
>CANDFU010000304.1 GCA_947384095.1 uncultured Roseburia sp.
CTTCCGGGTCAGCTCCAGAACCCGTTCCCAGGATTCCACATAAGCGCTGGCATTGACGATGGTGCCAACCCCGCCGGCCTCCATCTGCCCAAGAAGCGCCTCCCGGTCCGGATCAAACTGCGGATCATCATAATGCGCATGCGTATCAAAAATCATATTCTCCTCCATTGTGTTACCCACTTTACAACACGATATCATCAATCTTCTGAAAACTCTTCCTATTGTGCGAACCCACTTTACAACACGATATCGTCGATCTTCTGAAGGCTCTTCATATCGTAGGATTCCACCGTATTTCCCGCTGTCAGGTAGAGCCTGCTGCCGGAATACAATGCCCGCGCGTTCCACGCGTATCCGCTCAGCTCCCGCTCGAAAATGCATTCGAACCCATTTTTCCCATAGGAAAAGATCACATACCGCATCACGTCCCCGTCCACGCGGAATCCGATCAGGTTCTTTTCCACATCCACCAGTGCTGATTTATAATCATAAAATACATCCGAGGAATACGTATTTTCCAGCACGTACTTCTCCGCTTCCGTAACATTTTCCGGATCTGTGATATCGAACATGGAGAGCTTCACGCCCTCTGTCGCAGTCCCTGTTTCGTCCACGTCCATGCCGATCCCCAGAAGCTTCCCTTCCCCATAAGGGTGCAGGTATTCCGAGAATCCCGGGATTTTCAGCTTTCCTAAGATCTCCGGCTTCTTCGGGTCTGACAGGTCCACGGAAAACAGCGGATCCATCTGCCGGAATGTGACAAAATACCCGATATCGCCCATAAATCTCGCAGAGTAAACGGCCTCGTCCTCCGCCAGCCCTTCGATCCTGGACAATTCTTCCAGATTTTCATCCAGAATATAAAGGGAATTGGTGTCCTTAAGCTCCTGCTCCTGCGCGGCCTCCTCGGTAAGCCCAAACAACCGGGGCGTGCTGCTGTTGTCGGAGGAAATCGGGGTCACGGTCACAACCAGCCGCAGATTCCCCTCATATTCATCAATGCTGAACGAATCGTTGAGCGTCCCGTCCACTTCCGTCTGCCCCACAGCCGTAAGCTCTCCGTCCTTATAAGAAACCTTCCGGATACAGGTTCCGGACACACTCCGCCCGGAGCTGCCGCCGCCCGGACGCGCCAGGGGCATGATGCCGTAGTCGCCGTAATCACTCTCACAGATGTAGATATTGTTCCTGCTCACATAGCACATTCCCGCGCTTCCGAATACCGCCTTGGTATCCACCTTTTTTTCCGGATCCTTGATGGAAAATGCAGAGATGATGGTGTATTTTTCCGCCCGCGCGCCCATTGGCATCAGAATGTCCCCGCTTTCGATCCGCTTCCCCTGCACCATCGGGATATATCCGTCCCGATCCGTCCTGGAGCTGTAGATCTCCACGTAAAAATCACTGAGCAGGTACACATAGTCCCCGGACACCCGCATGGTGTTGTAATTCCCGCTCTGGGAAATCTTTCCTACGGACTTCGGTTTTTCCGGCTTACTGATGTCAAATGTCTCTGCCACGGCATACTGCAGATAGCGCCCGCCGTATTCCCCGGTGGACACGTCGCCCTGATCCCGGTACTCTGACTGGCTGTACACCGCAATGAGCCGGTCGCCCTTCACAAAGATCTCGGAAACATAGCATTCCTGATCCAGCCGGATGGTGCTTAAGTGCTCCATCTCTTCCTTCTCGATGCCGACGATCTGGATCTGCTGGTTATTCACGATATACAGCCGTTTTCCGTCTGTCTTTACAATGTCCGCTTCTCCAACGCCTTCTTCCCGGACGTTGGTATCTGAATAGCCGGAGGCTCCGCCGGCCTCCCCGGCCGTGTCTGCTGATACCTCGTTTTCCGTGGGCGCGCTTTCCATTTTCGCGCTGCCGCCGGCCATCCCGCCGTCCACGTCGTCCATCACCGCATACTCCTCCGTGGATCTCTGCATCTCCTGCATCCGTTTATTTTCCGCTTCGATGTATTCAAAAACCTCGTCATAGTTCTTTGCGGTTTTGATATCTGTTACTTCGAAGGGGTCATCGCTCCGGTCTGACCGGCCAGATACACTGCTTTCCTTTCCATTCTGCCCGCCGGCAGCTCCATCCTGCTCTCCGGCCACGCCGCTTTCCGAACCTCCTGAACTGTCCGCGGCGCTGTCTGCCGCTGATTCCGTAAGCATCTCTTCCGAACCAGCAGCCGCGCCGCTGTCTGCGTCCACTATCATCTGGAACTCCGCATGATCCGACTTGGTTCCAGTACCGAAGCCGAATCCTCCTGTCCCGGCGGCGACAGCACCGATGACCAGCAGGCCGCAGGCTGCTGCCGCCGTGATCTTTCCATAATAATATTTTCTTTTTTTCTGTCCCCTGGATTCCAGCATCTGCTGGATCTGGTCCGGCTGCAGGGAATCCGGGATTTTTATATTTTCACTCTGCTCTTCCGCAAGCTTTTTTAAATCTTTCTCATCCATACTCATATTCCGCGTCTCCTTTCTATACCTTGTGAAACGGCCGTATGGCCATAACGGGGTGCCCTTGGGTATACCTTGTGAAACGGCCGCATGGCCATAACGGGGTGCCCTTGGGTATACCTTATGAAACGGCCATATGGCCATAACGGGGTGCCCTTGGGTATACCTTGTGAAACGGCCGCATGGCTATAATGGGATGCCGCTGGGCGCACTTTTTCGGCGCAAAGTCCGCCGTCCCGCAGGGACATGTTCGATGTGATTCCTTTCGGACATTCCCAACGCATCATACCGCGTCCCCGGTATCGGTCATTTCAGCTCAGGATCCGGCGAAGCCTGTCCATGGCGCGCGCCTTCCGCGAACGGACTGTCGCCGGGTTCATCCCCAGCATCCTGCCAATCTCCGCACTGGCATACCCTTCCAGCACAGAGCAGGCCACAATAACCCGGTCCTCTTCATCCAGCCGCATAAAAGCCGCCCTGACATCACAATCTCCGGCTTGGTCCCGTTCCTCAGCCGCCAGGCCCTCCGGCAGTTCCTCTGTCCTCTGTACGTTTTTTAATTTTCTCCTGCACTGATTCGCCAGGATCGTAAATATCCAGCTTCGGAAAGACTCCTCCTTTTTCAGCTTATGGATATTCTCATACGCCGCAATGACCGCCTCGCTGACTGCGTCCTCCGCATCCTGGGGATGTTTCATTGTGTACAGCGCAAACCGGTACAACTCCTTATAGATCCG
>CANDFU010000305.1 GCA_947384095.1 uncultured Roseburia sp.
TACACTATAACCTACACTCTTTCCCTACACGACGCTCTTCCGATCTCGCTCTTTCGTATCCAGATAGTCCTGGTAACTGCCAAGCAGGTAACTGACCTTGTTCAGATCGTCGCGATAAAGCTCTGCGCCGTAGATCATATCCGGAAAAACCGTGGCGGCCGTGGCGCCGTCGGCGTCCTCTTTCCCTTTTCTCCTGCTGTACTCCCTGATCGCCGGCTGCGCCTTTCCCGCAAAATCCTCGCTCGCAAACAGCCCGTTATTGCTCTCCAGATAGAACTCCAGCCCCCGCTCATGCAGCCAGTCGACAATGCGGCGGCACTGCTCCAGGGTGATCAGCTGATGCATGACCACCTCTCCACGATCCTCCACATAGCTCCCGTTTCCGCCGATCATACCGTCCAGTCCGATATCCCAGAGTTCCTGATAAACCTCCGCCTTGCTTCTGCCCGTACAGATATACACACGGTGGCCGTTTTCGCGCGCCGCCCGTACGGCCCGAACGGCCGACTCCGGCAGACGTCCCTCATAATCCACCAGCGTCCCGTCCACATCCAGAAAAATCACCTTCTGCATCTTTTTTCCTCCCGTCTTTTTTCTTACTTTCTATTATAACTTCTCATCCGGGAGAAAACCAACAAAATTTTTGCCTGATGCCCGTCTTATTGCGCTTTCCGGAGGCTGTGCAGATTACAGTATGCATATACCGCCACAACCTCGCCCCCCAGCGCAGAAGGCAAAGCTTACCTCCGGCTTTTGGCCGTCTGCTTTTTTCGTCTTTATTGTACCCTGTCGCCCCGAAAATGTATACGCTTTTATAGTACCATAAGCAGCGTGCCGACAGCGATCAGAACGCAGCCGACGGCCGACTTTACGGTAATTTTTTCATGCAGGAACACAAACGCCATGATAAGCGTAAAAACCACGCTCAGTTTGTCGATCGGAACGACTTTTGACACCTCTCCGATCTGAAGCGCTTTATAATAACAAAGCCAGGAAGCGCCCGTCGCCATCCCCGATAAGATCAGAAACAGCCAGCTTTTTCTGCTGATCGCAAAGATCCCGGACTGCGTGTTTGTCAGAAACACCATCCCCCAGGCCATAAGGAGTACCACCGCCGTGCGAATTGCCGTTGCGAGGCTGGAATGAACCCCCTCGATCCCTGTTTTGGCCAGAATCGACGTCAGCGCCGCAAAAACAGATGACAGAAGAGCAAAAAAGAACCACATGTTACTGCACACCTCCCTGTACCTTCTTTTCAAAAAAACCGAGCAGGCTGTCAAAAAAAAACGCCAGAAACGCCGAAGCGGCGCTGCCCCAGAAAATCTTTGCATAATTCATCGTGCGCAGGCCGTCAAAAAGGATTGTGCCAAGGCCTCCCGCATTGATGGACGCCGCAATCACCGCGATGCTCACAGTGGAAACCGAGGCGATGCGGATACCTGCCGCCAGAGCCGGTTTTGCGAGCGGAAGCTTAATTTTCACCAGTATCTGCATCTTTGTCATTCCCATTCCGGCCGCCGCCTCCACAATCCCTGCATCCACACCGTCAAGCCCGGCCAGAAAATTGCGCAGCAGAAGATACTGATTATAGATGACAAGGACGACGACCGCCGTTGTTTTTCCGAGTCCCGTGAGCGGAATGAGAAGGGCGAACATCGCCAGGCTCGGGACAGAATAAATCATGGAAAACAGGCCCAGCATTCCCTCGGAAACGATACGGGAGTACGTGCCGAGCACTGTCAGCGCCGATGCGATCAGAAGTGAAAGCAGCAGCGCTGCCGCCACAATCAGGAGATGCTCTGTGACTGCCTCCCCCAGATCGTCAAAATGCTTTACAAGATAATCCATCATACCATCTTCTCCCAGAACCTCTCTTTCTCCCTCGCCGATTCGACAAGCGACCGCACAAATTCATCCGCCGGACGCCGGACAATCTCCTCCGCCGTCCCGAACTGTACGATCTTTCCCCGGTTCATGATCATCACCCGTGTTACGAGCAGAAAGGCCTCTTCAATATCGTGCGTGACAAACAGAAACGTCTTTTTCATACCGCCGTGCAGGACGCGCAGTTCCTCCTGAAGCCTGGCCCGCGTAATGGAATCGACCGCCCCGAACGGCTCGTCAAGCAGCATGATTTTCGGATCGGCCGCCAGCGCTCTGGCGAGGCCGACACGCTGCTGCTGCCCCCCGGAAAGCTGCGAAGGATACCTGTCTTTAAATTCAGCCGGATTTAAACCGATCAGGTCCAGCAGCTCGTCCACGCGTGCGCTTATTCTCCCGCTCTCCCACTTTAACAGCCTGGGAACGGTGGCGATATTCCCGCCGATCGTCATATGCGGAAACAGCCCGATCTGCTGGATCACATAGCCGATATGCCGTCTCACCCCGACCACATCGACCGCCCCGACGTCCTCGCCGAACAAAAGGATTTTCCCGCTGTCGGGCTCGTAGAGACGGTTGATCATCTTAAGAAGCGTCGTCTTTCCGCAGCCCGATGACCCTAAAATCGTGATAAACTCCCCTTCCTCCACGGTAAAATCCACATGATCAACGGCACTGTATCCCGCGCCTTTAAATGTTTTGGTTACATTCTGAAATTCGATTGCGTGTGTCACCCTGCGTCTCCTTCGGCGTTACCTCTGGATGGAATCGTAAAATTCTTTCGCCACATCCTCATATTCCTGTTTATCAATGTCTACTTTTGCGTTGAGCGCAATCATCGTCTCCGTATCCAGCTTCGCGCTCACCGTATTTAACACCCCCGCAATATCCGGGTTTTCCGCAAGTACATCGTTGCGCACGACCGGAGCCATATAATAAGGCGGCCAGAAATGTTTATCATCCTCAAGATACGTAAACTGATCGGCATTTACAAGCTGTGCGTCCGTGGAATACGCAGGACACACATCCGCTTCTCCGTTTGCCAGAATCTCATATTTTAACCCGCTGTCATAAAGCTTGATGGACGCAAACGGAAATTCACCGTATACCTTCACAAGGCCGGGAAGGCCGTCCTCGCGGTACTCAAACTCCCCCTGGGAGCAGACGCGGATTTTGTCGGCATTGGCCTGCAGATCGGACATCGTATGGATTCCATACTGTTCCGCCGTCTCGGTGCGGATCGCAAGACCGTTCCGGTCGTTTACCTGTGAGGAATCAAGCCAGGTCAGTTCAAACTGT
>CANDFU010000306.1 GCA_947384095.1 uncultured Roseburia sp.
CGCCATTGCGGTAGGTAAAGCTGATGTTCTCACAATATCCGTAATCCCCGTGACGGCAGGCGTCACATTTTCCGCAGACGATGCAGGGCTCCACAGTCACACGCTGTCCGCACCTGATTTTTGTGACCGCCTCCCCCACCGCTGCGACATCACCGGAAAATTCATGGCCGATCGTCACCGGCAGCGGGGCCGACGGATGCAGACCGCGCGCAATGTGCAGATCACTCCCACAGATTGCGCTCGCCCGCACCTTTACCAGCACCTCATCGGGCCCCGGTTCCCCGATCTCCCTCTCCAGAAAACGGACCTGAAACGGCTCATAAACCTCCCCGACCCGGTTAATTCTTTTCTTCATCTCTTTTGTCTCCTGTCAAAATACTGTTTCAGATAGGTAACGCCTGCCTTTGCCAGCACATCCGGCTCTTCGTGCACCTGAATCCAGCTCGCATCCAGACTTCCCGCCACAAACGTCTCCATTGTGATATGGCCCGTGTACCGGTATTCCGTCAGCAGGTCGAGCACCGCAGTCCACGGCACAATGCCCTCCCCGGGCGCTCCCCGGTTGCTGGCGCATGCATGAAAATGATTGACCCTGCCGGCCCGGAGCGCTTCCCGAAGCGCCCCCGTCAGGTCTTTTTCCTCCAGACAGGCGTGATACGTGTCAAACAGCAGCCCGGCATTTTCACAGCCCGTCTCGTCCAGCATCGCAAGAACCTGCCCCGCCGTGTTGGCCACACTGGTGCGGTAACGATTTACCGGTTCGACTGCAAGCTCCATGCCGCACTCGTCTGCCCGGCGCGCAAGCTCCCTTAACCCCGCCACCGCCAGTTCCCACTCCCGTTTTTTATCTTCATCCGAAAGCCGGTGCCGCTTCCCGCCGCCCGCATACAAAGGGCCGCAGAGCACGGAAGCCCCCAGTCGCTCCCCCGCCTTAAGACAGGCAGTCAGATAATCCATCGTGTCGCACCGCACCTGCCCGTCAAAGCTGGAGAGATCCCTTCCCGGCCCCAGGGCCGCGCACAGAGATACCGCAAGGCCGTTTTCCTTTATCTCTTCTTCCAGCGCCCGGCTGATGTCCGGCTGCGTCATCGGCAGCTCCACTGCGGTAAACCCCAGCCGCGCCGCCCGTGCCGGCAGTCCTAAGCATGCGTCCGAAAGCTCTTCCTTCCAGTTCCAGAGGCTGATTCCCAATTTATTCATATCTGTTTCTCTTTTCTGCGCAGCTCATTTATACCGGTCGGGCAGAACAGGTCTTAAGATGCTGCGCTGACACAGACCTGTGTTCCGTTCTATCTCGTCGACCGGCGTATCACCAGTTCCACCCGCAGCGTATTGCAGACCGGAACCGGCAGCCTTTCATTTTTCTCTTTATAATCAATCTGATGTATCAATGTCTGCGCCGCCACGGCCCCCATTTCATACAGCGGCTGTGAGACGGTCGAGAGCGGCGGCTCCACCATCGAAGCCAGCGTTACATTGTCAAACCCCAGCACGGAGACATCTTCCGGAATCCGGATTCCCATATCGTGCAGCGCATGCATGATCACAAACGCTTTCGGATCGCTGCTCGCGAAAATGGCGTCCGGCGGATCCGGCTGCGCCATCATTTCCTTTGTCATAGAATAAAAACTGTCCACGCCGCAGTTTTCACGCATAATAAACCGTTCCTCGGGTTCCATTCCGTGATCTTTTAACGCCTGCGCATAGGCGCGGTACCGCTCTCTGTATAAAAAAAGCTGTTCCCTTCCCTGTGCATAACTGATGCGTTTATGCCCCGTGCGGATCAGATAGCGCACCGCGTCATAGGCCGCCTGATAATTGTCCACGGAAACCGTATCCAGCGTACCAATATCCTGCTCCTCAAAGCGGTTGACAAGCACCACCGGAAATCCTTCGTCGCGCAGCCTGTGTATGTATTCCGGATCTCCCATTTTCGAACAGATCACAAACCCGTCAATCCAGCGCGCCTTCATTTTCTCCACACAGGCCCTGTCCCTGGCAGGATCCTCGTCCGTGTTGCACAAAACGACGCTGAAGCCGTTTTTCCAGGCCGTATCCTCCACCCCTTTTGTAATCTCCGGAAAAATAAGGTTTTCGATGGAGGGAACCATAATGCACAGCGTATTGCTGCGCCCCCTCTTTAAATTCTGCGCCACTGCATTCGGCCGGTAATTTGTCTGCCGGATTGCCTCAAGCACCCGTTTTCTGGTCTCCTCATTCACGACGCTTTTCCCGTTTACCACCCTGGAAACCGTACTGATGGATACCCCCGCCAGACTTGCAACTTCCTTGATATTGGTCATCTTCCCTTCCCCCTGGCTTTTGTATGGCACATCCGCCGGCCGTCAGTCCTTATCCCAGTAAACCGTGGCGCCGCGGTGTGCGGAGGTAGCGTACTTCCGATAGAGATTCAGCCATCCGGATGCCGGTTTTCTGACCGGTTTCCATTCCGCTTTGCGGCGCTGCAGTTCTTCTTCGCTCACATCTACATTCAGAGTACGGGCCTCAATATCAATATAGACCATATCTTTGTCCCGAATCAAGGCCAAATTGCCTCCCTCGGACGCTTCCGGGCTCACATGCCCGATGGCAAGCCCTCCGGTTGCGCCGCTGAAACGCCCGTCGGAAACCAGGGCAATCCGGCTGCCAAGCCCTTTTCCAAGCACCGCCGCCATAAATGTCTCCATATGCGGCATTCCCGGGCTTCCCTTCGGCCCCTCATAGCGGATGATCACCACATCCCCCGCCGTGATCTCGTCCCGCAGAATGGCATGCCAGGCGTCGTCCTGAGAATCAAAACATTTTGCCGGGCCCGAAAACTTCCATGCATCCTCGGAAACCGCGCTGAATTTGACAATTGCGCTGTCCGTGCCGATATTGCCGTGCAGCACCGCCAGGCCGCCCTGCGCATGGATGGGCGCCTTCGCCGGATGAATCACTTCCTCATTATGATTTTCCGACAGCGCAGCCTTCTCCTTGATTGTTCCGAACATTCCTTTTGCCGCCGTGTCAAAAAGCCCTGCCGCCGCCAGTTCTTTTACCACCGCGCCCAGGCCGCCGGCCGCCTCAAACTCTTCCATCGTATACGTCGGATGATTGGGGTAAATCGTGCTGAGCACCGAGATCGGAAGAGCGTCGTGTAGGGAAAGAGTGTAGGTTATAGTGTTG
>CANDFU010000307.1 GCA_947384095.1 uncultured Roseburia sp.
GAAAGCTCCCCAAATTCATCCTCTGTGGAAATACTGCAATGCGCTGAGAAATCCAGTTCTGCCATTTGTCCCGCTGCATGGTTGATTTCACTAAGCGGTTCTGAAATGAAACGTCCAAGCATTATATCCACGCCAATAATAACTGCTGCCAGCAGTGCCAGCCAGATCACAAAGGTAATACTTCGACTGGTCTGCAGTTCAGATGTAAACACATAAAACAGACAGATCATACCACCCGCCAGTTTTGAAAGTAACAACACTTTTTTTCTGACGGTATTCAGACGGAACCATTGATTCATTTTTTTCATAATCATACCTCAAATTTATAACCGGAACGTATCAGCGTAACAATACGGCATCCCTCCGCACCCAGTTTTTGCCGCAGGGTTTTTATGTGTGTGTCTACTGTTCGGGTATTCCCTTCAAAATCATAGCCCCAGATTCGATTTAATAATTGTTCGCGTGAGAACACCTGATTTTTATTCTGCATGAAAAAGCGCAGCAATTCAAATTCTTTATAAGTCAGATCAACATTGTCGCCTGATACAATAACTTTGTGTGAAGCAGGTATTAAAGCGAGATTACCGGCCGTTAAGGTCTCCTGCGTATTTTCCGGCGAGGAACGACGTAACAAAGCATTGACCTTTGCCAACAATACTTTGGGGCTGAACGGCTTTGTCATGTAATCATCTGCGCCTAACTCATATCCTTTTAACTTATCGTCCTCACCTTCCTTTGCCGTAAGGAAAATGATAGGGATACTATACATTTCCCTTGCTATCTTACAAACGGAAAAACCGTCTAAATGAGGCATCATAATATCTAAAATCGCTAAATCAACGGGATTATTTTTCAGAATTGTAACAGCGTCTATGCCGTCGTCCGCTACAATGCAGGAATGACTGCCACGCTTCATATATTCGATGATAATGTTCTGCATATTTTTTTCATCTTCTGCAATCAGAATAACTGCCATATAAAATCATTCCTCTTCCCTGTTACAAAACAAAACGTTTATGAATCGCACATGTAAATCATATTGCAATCTTAAATCATTATGCTATAATAAATAACATGGAAGCATAGCTCAGCTGGGATGAGCGCTCGCCTGACTAGCGGGAGGTCAAGGGTTCGAGCCCCTTTGCTTCCATTTTTTTATAAAAAAGGTGTAAAGTCCACTTCCATCCAGAAACTTTACACCTTTCAGTTTACTACTGTCTCTATTACTCTTTCAAAAACTTCCGAATCAGCTTATAAAGCCTGAGCGTATCCAGCGGTTTCGCCAGATGGGCGTTCATCCCGCTTTCCATTGCCATTCTCTTATCCTCTTCAAAAGCGTTTGCCGAAACGGCGATGATCGGAATGCCCGCTAATGCCGGATTTTTCATCTCCCGAATAGCTCTCGTCGCGCGGTATCCGTCCATGATCGGCATCTGGATATCCATCAGGATCAGATCATAATCGCCCGGTTTCGACTGTTTGATCTTTTCTACCGCAATGCTGCCGTCTTCAGCCGTATCCACAAGAAAACCCGCATCTTTTAATACTTCATATTCAATTTCCAGATTGATCTCATTATCATCCACGATCAGGATTCTTTTGTCGGTCGAAAAGTGCGGCACAGCATCTTCAGAAGCTCCGAAATACCCTGATGATTCCTGCAGGCGCAGCGGCAGCGTTATGATGAACCGGCTGCCCTCTCCGGGCGTACTGAAAACTTCTATCCTTCCGCCGATGATATCTACCAGCTTTTTCGTAATGGCCAGCCCCAGCCCCGTACCGTGTATCCCGCTCAGCGTCGTATTTTTTTCGCGTTCAAAAGGGTCGAAGAGCGTGGTCATAAATTCTTCGCTGATACCAATGCCGTTATCTTCTATGGCGAATTGATAGGTCACGAGGTCATCCTGCGCACCTCCCTGCTCTTTCTCAATGACGACAATGGTAACACGTCCATCCACTCCCGTATATTTCACCGCATTATCCGTAAGATAGGTAAGAATCTGACTGAGCCTTCCTTTATCGGCGCGCACGTTGTCATGTTTCAGATTGGAAATATCCAACGATAATGTAATATTCTTCTCCGCCGCCCTTGGCAGTATGCTCATCTGTACCTGATGGGCAATATCCATCAGGCTGCATTCCTCTTCCTCTATATTGACGGCTCCCGATTCCAGTCTGGATATCTCCAGTACATCGCTCAAAAGCTGAAGCAGCTGTTCGCTGGATGTCGAAATCATGTCGAGATAATTGGAAATTTTCTCCTGGTCCTGCATATGCTTTCTTGCCAGTTCCGTAAAACCGACAATTGCATTCATCGGTGTCCGTATATCATGGGACATATTGGTCAAAAAAAGATTCTTGGCATTGTTTGCAAGGGTCGCTTCGTCCAGCGCCGCTTTCAGCAGCTTCTTCTGCTGCATTTCACTAATCATCTCTTCATCCATATTCCGGTACCCGAAAATGACCTGAGAAACAGACTCTTCACCGCCTACATTGACGACCCTCAGCTGAATATATTTAATATCCTGCTTCTCATAAGTTCTGTAATTCAAATGAAAATTCCGGTTTTCGGAACGTTCAAGTTCCCTACAGATATATGCCGGGTCACTGACTCCCTTTAGGAGTTCTCTATCCTCCGGATAAACCCATTCCGCAATATAATCGGCATCAAAGCCGGTAAATTTCCGCACCACATAATGCTCGGGAAACTGCTTCCGGAACCGCTCGCTGACACGGTATGCTTTAATCTGGTCCTTATCCAGGTCAACATAGAAAATTGACTCATAGTCCACGCTCAATCCCTCAATCATCTCGAGACGTATGAGATGTTCCTGATGGATGACCTTCATCTCCTTATCGTACTTATCAAGCTGCGCCTGCAGTTCCTGTTCCTTTTTCAGCTTTTCACTGAACCATGTTTCGATTTTTTCTACCTGACGTTCTTTTTTCTCTGTCGCATCTCCCACAAAGACATAAAAAACATCGCCCACCGAATCGCTGCGCACGTAATGACCATAATCATCCAGCCAGCGTACCCTGCCGTCTTTGCGGATAATCCTGTATTCGACATAATCGAGATCGTACTGGCTGTGTGCAATCTGCTCCTTAATGCTTTCTTCCACAGCTTCCAAATCATCAGGATGTACGATTCC
>CANDFU010000308.1 GCA_947384095.1 uncultured Roseburia sp.
CAGGGAGGGGGAAATCGTAGCGTTCTGCATGGGAGAGCCGCTCAATGAAGACACGTTCGTGGTGCACTTTGAGAAGGCCTACCCGGACATGCAGGGAGCGTATCCGATGATCAATCAGCAGTTTGTCCTGCATGAGTGCGAGGCGTATCAATATGTGAATCGTGAAGAGGATACCGGGGATCCGGGGCTTCGAAAGGCAAAATTATCTTATTACCCGGAAATACTTCTGAAAAAGTATGTGGCTGCAGAGAGCCGCGTTGTCTTTGCCAACAGAGAGGCGGACGGGGAGCAGATCATACGGCTCTGGGAGGCCTGTTTCGGGGATGACAGGGAAGAGGTTCTTTTTTACCTGGACCACCGGATGACGGAGGACAATATGCTGGTAATCCACGAGGATGGAAGAGTCGTGTCGATGGCGAGTTTTCTTCCGGTACAATACCGTGTGAAAGAAGAATACCTGCCTGCATATTATGTCTATGCGGTTGCGACGTTGCCGGAATACAGGGGGAGAGGATATGCGTCCGAAGTGCTGCAGTTTGCCAGAGAAAGATATGCCGGGCCTCTGATACTGGCTCCGGCGGAAGAATCGCTCTGCGCGTATTATGAGCGGATGGGATTTATGCGGGCATTTCCGGAAGAGCAATATGAGGTTACCGCGGCGGACGCATCACGGGGCATGTCAGGGCTTGCAGCGATGGAACTTGGAGAGAAAGAGCAGCAGGAGGTTATCCAGCCGGTGACTGCAGAGGAATACGCCGCAATCCGTGATGTAAAGAAAGTATGTGAAGGGTATGTGCGCTGGGACGCGGAGGCAATCCGCTATGCAATGAGGCTGGCGGAAAGCTGTGGCGGGGGAACCTGCGCGGTTTTGTCGGAAAACGGGGAAAAAGATATTCTGATGTATGAAAAAAACGGACATACGCTTGTGATTCTTGAGACAACGCTTTCGCGCGGGCGCCTTAAGGAAATGTGCCCGGTATTTCTGGAGAAAACAGGGCTGCACGACGCAGTTTATGACCAGATGGCGGGAATGTTGTGGCTTCCGGATTCAATGAGCGGGTTTGCTGCTTCCGGCAGGGGATATCTGAACCTGACATTGAGATAAAACGGAGTGTGCCAGGGCAGCCGGCTATGGCGAAAACTGTAACGGCAATTTCTGAAAAAAGTCTGAAAAGAGAGAAATTTTCTTGCTATGGCTGTAAAATGTGATATAATAAAGCTATGATATAGGTCTGTATCAAATAAATGACAGAAGGGGTTTTGCAGCATGAGAATCAAGATTACAGGAAGGAATATCGAATTAACCGAAGGGCTCAGGACAGCGGTTGAAAACAAGCTGAACAAACTTGAGAAATACTTTACGCCGGAGACGGATGTGCATGTGACGCTGAGTGTGGAGAAGGAGCGGCAGAAGGTTGAGGTTACGATTCCCATGAAGGGGAACTATATCCGGTCGGAGCAGGTGAGCAATGATATGTATGTTTCGATTGACCTGGTGGAGGAGGTCATAGAGCGTCAGTTGAAGAAATACCGGACAAAGCTGGTGACAAAGCAGCAGAATGTGACGTCCGTGTTTAAGCAGGAATTTCTGGATGTGCAGGAGGATGAGGATGAGGAGATCAGGATTATCCGCACAAAGAAGTTTGACGTAAAGCCGATGTATCCGGAGGATGCCTGTGTACAGATGGAATTGCTGGGGCATGATTTCTTTGTTTTCATCAATGCAGAGACGGAAGACGTCAATGTGGTGTATAAGAGAAAGGGCAGTACCTACGGCCTGATCGAGCCGGAGTACTAAGAATAAAACATTCCCGTTGTATGGGAAGCACAGAAAGGGCAATAATTCGCAAAATGCCTGCGGCAGCGGATTACCGCCCTTTTTTTCTGTCTGAGATCGGATACAGAGCGTGACAGGACTTTTGATATCCGGAGGTTACTGTGCGGCAGCGCACAGGGGCACCGCGGAAAGCGAATAGCCAGACATCGGGTATGAAGCATATACTATAACTGTAAAGCCCCATGGCTTCCGCATGACAGTATATGTGAGAAAAATGAGAAACGAAAATAAAAACGAGATGCAGGCGGCCGCAGGCAGCCGGAATGAGACGGGTATGGAAAGAAACATCCGGATAAGGCCGGAAGAGGTGTGGCTGGAGAGAATGTGGAGAAAGTTTATGGCAAAGGAATGTCGGACGGATGCGAGACGGACAGGGCTTTTGTGTGAAATTCTTTTTGAAAATGCAGGCAGGACGAGAGAAGAGCTTGCCGGTCAGATTTATTTGTATGGGAGTATGCTAAGGGAAAAAGATCTGATGGCAAGGCAGTTATTTTTGTGGCTGCTTGAGATGCTTGAAGAGGACCGGCATACAGAAGCGGTAAAGTGATAAGAGTATAGCAAAGGAGAAAAACTGTCATGCGGGGGCATACGGCGCCCGGCTGTCATTTATAATCAGAGCGTCTGTATTTATGAATGGGAATCATTTTCGGGTGGAATACATATAAAGATTAAGGAACATATCTTGTCACGGATGAGAAAAAGGTTTAGTATAAAAATATTGGAAATCCGGACTGCGCAGCGCGCCGTCCATAATCAGGGAAAAGGAGAGTATGACGATGAAAATTGTCGTTTTGGCGGGCGGACTGAGCGCCGAGAGAGATGTTTCTTTTAAAACGGGAGAAATGGTGACACAGGCACTGCGGCATGGCGGACATAAAGTGATACTGCTGGATGTCTTTATGGGATATGGTGACCGGGAGGAGGATCTTTCCGGAATTTTTGACAGGGAACAGGAGATCGGCGGCATGGCGGAGGCAATCAAAGAGACGGCGCCGGATCCTGCGAAGATAAAAGCGGCAAGGGCAGACCAGTCCGACTGCTTTTTTGGTCCGAATGTAATTGAACTGTGCCGTATGGCGGATATTGTCTTTATGGCATTGCATGGGGAGGACGGAGAAAACGGTAAGGTACAGGCAGCGTTTGACCTGTTTGGGATCCGATATACCGGAACGGGATATCTTGGAAGCGCTCTCGCCATGAATAAAGGGATCGCGAAGCAATTGTTCCGCCAGAACGGGATTCCCACGCCGAAAGGGGTATCCTTGAAAAAGCGTGAGAAAGCGTATACTGTGGCTGAACTGGAACTGGC
>CANDFU010000309.1 GCA_947384095.1 uncultured Roseburia sp.
CCGATACTGCTTATTATTATGTCGATCGCCTGTATTTTCGGCATGGGCGGCAGCAGCGTAATCGCCAGATTGCTGGGGGAAGAAAAAAAAGAAGAATCCGGCACAACGTTGAATTTCTGCGTGTACGCAATGGCAATTGCAGGCGTTCTCACGCTTGTTCTGGGGCTGGCATTTCTACAGCCGCTGGCAAAAGTATCCGGCGCGGATGCAGACAATATGGCTTATACCTGTGATTATCTGAAATGGATTTTTTTAGGCGCCCCTTTTATTATGCTTTCCAACGGATTTGTTCATTTGTTCCGTTCCGTTGGACTGATAAAGGAAGGCACGGTCGGACTGATACTCGGAAACGTAATCAATATGGTGCTGGACTATGTTTTTATCGCCATCCTGGGCTGGGGAACAGCAGGAGCCGCCCTCGCAACCTCCTTGGGATTTGTCTGTGCAGCCGTCTATTACATTGTCTGCATGATTCGTCAAGAACGCAGGGGAAACCATCTGGTGCCATTGTCGCCAAAACGGTTTTCACCCGATCCGGCAATGATCCGCAATGTCGTAAGCATCGGTATCCCGGGCGCCCTCATCACTGTGCTTATGAGTGTTTCAAATATTGTACTGAACAACTATATCAGCATTTACGGGTCTGACGCAGTCGCCTCTTATGGGATCGCATACAAGCTTGATATGGTCCCGATTTTGCTGTCGGTCGGATTGTCACAGGGCGTCGCCCCTCTGGTGGGCTATTGCTATGGAGGAAATCAAAGAACGCGGATGTCCGCCATCGTAAAATATACGGTGTTGTATGGCATTCTCATGGGCGCGGCCTTTACCGCTGTCTTTCTGCTTTTCGGAAAGCCGCTTGCCTCTATATTCCTGCAGGATCCCGTTCTGATCGAACAGACGGGAAACTTTTTAAAAATCCTTTGCCTCTCAGCGCCCATGCTCGGTGTGATCAATATGATGACAAGTTATTTTCAGGCATTGGGAAAAGCAATCAGATCGCTGATTATTACCGTTTTAAGAAATGCCGTATTATTTATTCCGGGTGTGATCATTCTGAATCACTTCTGGAAACTGAACGGCGTGATCGCGGCGCAGCCTGTCGTTGAAACAATCTTAACGATAATCTGCATATTTATGTATGTCAGGGATATAAATCCGGGCAGCTGTTAACCAGGCACTGTCCATCTTCCCGTCTTCTGATGTACCGGATCCGACGCTTAAGCTCCGAAAGGAGCTTAAGCGTCGGGCATCAGCCCGTTTTCACCGCATCTTCCACCAGAAAATAATATGCCGAATAAGGTTCCAGCGTTATCTCAAAAAACCCTTCTTCCGGCCGTATGGATTTCTTCCCGGGACTGCCCTTCCCGCCGTATTCCTCTGCGTCAGAGGCGAGCAGAAGCTTTAATTTTACGGCGCCGCCGGCTGCAAGCCGGTAATTTTCCTGAACCTTATCGGAAAAATTGAACAAGGCGGCTATCTGCTCCGTCTTCCCGGTGCGCAGAAACGCGTAGACACACTGTTCTTCCTTATGGCAGTCCAGCCAGCGGAACCCTTCCCGCTCATAATCCTTTTCCGAAAGGGCAGGATGCGACAGGTAAAGGCAGTTCAGCTTTTTCATAAACCGATGAAACGCGTCATGAACCGGATACTGCAGGATATCCCAGTCCTGCCCGCGCTTTTCGTCCCATTCCCGCAGCTGTCCGATTTCATTTCCCATAAAATTCAGCTTTTTGCCCGGATGCGCATACATATACATGTACAGGGCCCTGGCCTGCGGGAATTTTTCATCATAATCGCCGTTCATCTTCTGAAGAATGGTCGCTTTCCCGTGTACTACCTCGTCGTGGGAAAACGGCAGGAGAAAACACTCATCATAATAATACATCATTGAAAAAGTCAGCTTATGGTAATCGCGGATGCGGTCCGCAGGATTTGTCCTGAAATAATTCAGGGTATCGTTCATCCACCCCATATCCCATTTATAATCAAATCCGATACCGCCCTCTTCCTGCGGCTTTGTAATCTTCGGATAGCAGGTGGAATCCTCGGCCGCCAGCAGAATCCCCGGGTGCCGCTCCTTTAACCCCCGATTCATATATTTCAGGAAATCAACCGCGATATGGTTGACGCCACGCGCCGGATCTCCCTGCCAGTATATCATCCGGCTGATCGCATCCATCCGGATGCCGTCCATGTGATATTCCGAAAGCCAGTAGTGGGCCGCAGACTGCAGAAAACTGCGCACCTCTCCTCTCGAATGCATAAAATTGCGGCTGCCCCACTCACTGTACCCGACCGCATCGTCCGGGTACTCATAGAGCGCCGTCCCGTCATAGGACGCCAGCGCATAATCATCCACCGCAAAATGCACGGGGACAAAATCCAGAATCACGCCGATGTCATTCTGATGGCAGATATCCACAAAAGCCATAAGCTGTTTCGCCGTCCCGTAACGCGAAGTCGGGCTGAAAAAGCATGTTCCCTGATACCCCCAGGATTCATCGCAGGGATGCTCGTTCAACGGCATGATCTCAAGATAATTGTATCCGTTCTCCTTCAGATACGGAACGATAATCTCTGCCAGCTCCTCATAATCATACCATGCATCCGGCTCCTCCGACGGTTTTCGAAACGAACCAAAATGAATCTCGTAAATATTCAGCGGTCTGTCCCGGCAGTCGGAACGCTGCTTCATCCACTTCTGATCGTGAAACGTATACCCGCGAAGATCCCTTAAATACGACGCATTTGCAGGCCGCAGCTCCATCCCGAAACCGTATGGGTCACAGTGATCGGTGCAGGAACCGTCCGCGCGGCAGATCCGGTATTTATACATCATCCCTTCCCGGGCATTTCTGACACGGCACTCCCAGAAATTGCCGTCGTATGTTTTATTCATCGGGATCTCCTCCCAGCCGCAAAACTCCCCGATCAGCGAAACGCGCCGCGCCCCCGGCGCAAATGTGCGGAATACCGCCCCGTTCTCTTCCAGGTGTGCGCCCAGCCACTCATAAGCGTCAAATATTTTTCCCGTATAAAATCCGTAAAAATCCATCCTCTTCCTCCCAAAAAAATAATGGACAACCGTTGTTTTTACTGTATAATTATTGTAAAAGAACACATTTTTTCTG
>CANDFU010000310.1 GCA_947384095.1 uncultured Roseburia sp.
GATGACGAGAGGTGACTGGAGTTCAGACGTGTGCTCTTCCGATCTTGGAATACATAGCCGAGATGCAGCGGCAGGATCTGAATATCGTGAGTGAATTTCTCGTGATGGCGGCGACGCTGATCGATATCAAATCAAGAATGCTTCTGCCCGTGCCGGAATCGGAAGAAGAGGAAGAAGAGGATCCAAGGGCGGAGCTGGTACAGCAGCTTCTGGAATATAAGATGTACAAATGTATGGCGTATGAGCTGCGCGACCGCCAGGTGGATGCGCAGCAGATTTTGTTTAAGGCGCCTTCGATTCCGCCGGAGGTGGCGGAATATGAGCCGCCGGTCGACCTCGCGCAGCTGGTTGCGGATGTGACGCTCACAAAGCTGAACGAAATCTTTAAGTCTGTCATGAAAAAACAGGCGGACAAGATCGACCCGGTCCGTTCCGGGTTTGGCAGGATTGAAAAGGAGGAGATATCGCTGTCTGAAAAAACGGCATATCTGCTGGATTACTGTAAGGGGCACAGATACTTCAGTTTCCGGAGCCTGCTGAAAAAGCAGAGCGGCAAGATGGAGGTCATCGTGACGTTTCTTGTCGTGCTGGAATTGATGAAAACCGGAAAAATCTTTATTTCCCAGGAGAAAACATTTGACGATATCAAGATCGAGTCGAAAATCGTGGCATAAAACGGAGAAAGTATGAAAAAAAAGAAGTGTGAAGCGGTTATAGAGGCGATTCTTTTTACGATGGGGGAGTCGGTGGAGCTTGCAAAGCTCGCAGACGTTCTTGAGATGGAGAAAGAGGAGACGAAACAGATTATAGACGGCATGATGCGGCGCTATAAGGGAGAGGGCAGCGGCGTGCAGATCATTGAACTCGACGGGGCTTACCAGATGTGTACGAAACAGGAGATGTATGAGTATCTGATCCGGATCGCGAAGCAGCCAAAGCGCCATGTTCTGACGGATGTCCTGCTTGAGACGCTCTCGATCATCGCTTACAAGCAGCCGGTCACGAAGGTGGAGATCGAGAAAATCAGAGGCGTCTCATCCGATCACGCCGTCAACAAACTGGTGGAGTACAATCTGGTCTGTGAGCTGGGGAGGCTGGATGCGCCCGGAAGGCCGCTTTTGTTCGGGACAACCGAGGATTTTCTGCGGAGCTTCGGCGTGCAGTCGATCGAAGAGCTTCCGGTTTTAAATCCTGTGCAGGTGGAAGAGTTTAAACAGGAGGCGGAAGCGGAGATGCATGTAAAGCTGGGTATCTGATGGTTAAGAAATATTTTTTGGTCCGGTGCTTTTAAGCGTCTTTTCGGGAGGGGTTCTCTCTCCCGGTTTCTGTGCATATAAATTTATGAATGAAATCCGAGGATGAGTATGTACAGACGTGTTTTAGCTTTTCTTTTGATCCTGACAATTACACTGTGGACAGATCTTGCGGCGGCCGCCGCAGAACCTCCGAAAGAAAATGAGCTTTATGCAAAATCAGCGGTGCTGATGGATGCGGCTTCCGGCCGCATACTCTATGAAAAAAACGGCCGTACGGCGATGGCAAATGCCAGTACTACCAAAATACTGACGTGTATTCTGGCGCTGGAAAACGGCGTGATGGACGCGCAGGTCGAGGTGTCTTCCAATGCCGCTTCCCAGCCTAAAGTGCGTCTGGGCATGCAGGCCGGCCAGAAATTTTACCTGAAGGACCTTTTGTACGGGCTGATGCTGGAGTCGTACAATGACTGTGCAGTGGCGATCGCGGAACATATTGCCGGGACGACGGAAGGTTTTGCCGGACTGATGAACGGGAAGGCAGAGGAGATCGGTTGCAGCGACAGCCATTTTATCACGCCGAACGGCCTTGACGCTTCTGACGCGGAAGGGTTTCACCACACGACGGCGGCGGACCTGGCGCTGATTATGCGGTATTGTATCCGCTTTTCCGAAAAATCACAGGAATTTCTGGAAATCACACGGACCGGACAGCATACGTTTTCGGACGTGGAAGGGAAAAGTACATACGGCTGTTATAACCACAATGCGTTTCTGCAGATGATGGACGGCGCGCTTTCCGGAAAGACCGGATTTACAGGGACGGCCGGTTACTGCTATGTCGGCGCTCTGGAACGGGACGGCCGGACCTATATTGTGGCGCTGCTTGCCTGCGGGTGGCCGAATAATAAATCCTACAAATGGTCCGACACAAAGAGGCTGATGAGCTATGGGATCGACAATTTTATAAAAATGAGCCTGGATGAGGTGGCGGTGGACGAGGCAGAGCTGGCCCCGGTTGTGGTGGAAGACGGCCAGGGAGAGACGATCGGGGCCGGGACGGACGTGGCGCTTGAAGTCGGAGAGGCGGAAGGGATCGCAGAGGTCCTCGTAGCCCCCGGCGAGGAAGTAACGGTCCGCTATGAGCTGGCCAAAAAGCTGTGCGCGCCTGTGAAAAAGGGGGATTACATCGGAAAAATCACGTATCTGCTCGGGGACGAAACGCTGCGGGAATACAGGGTGACAGCGGCGGATTCCGTTGAAAAAATTGATTTTATCTGGTGTTTTTCCATGGTGCTGAAACGGATGTGGCTAAAGTGAAAAAAGATTTTATAATCTGCTTGAATTGTTGCGGTGAATGGACTATAATTTACCATAGCGAAATTTGTTGCTTTTTTAGGTTATAGGAAACTGCGTCGCAGGACGAAAGTACTATAAAACATATCGCTACGATATGGCAAACACTATATAGATGGAGGTCAAAAGAATGAATAGCAGCAATGATAGCCTGGCTATGCAGCGCATTACCGGGCTTGTCGATGAGAACAGTTTCATGGAGATTGGTTCTTATGTAACGGCGAGAAGCACGGATTTTAATCTTGCGGACACACAGACGCCGTCGGACGGTGTGATCACGGGCCACGGCCTGATCGACGGCAGACCGGTATTTGTCTACAGCCAGGATGCGTCTGTGTTAAACGGGACGATCGGAGAGATGCACGCGAAGAAGATTGCATCCGTGTACGATATGGCGATGAAAATGGGCGCGCCGGTCGTGGGGCTGCTCGACAGTGCGGGAATGCGCTTACAGGAGTCTGTGGACGCCCTCGACGGGTTCGGGATGATTTACGCGAAGATGGCGGCGGCATCC
>CANDFU010000311.1 GCA_947384095.1 uncultured Roseburia sp.
TCCGCACCGTTTGTCAGACTGGTGCCGCCGTATACATAAGGATTGCCGACAAACTGCATCGCGAAATCTACAACGGCCTGACCGGATGCGCTGCCGCTCGGCGGTGCATAAGTCTTGCCGCCCGAAGAACCGCTGTCTGAGGAAGATGCCTTCTTCTCCGCCGCTTTCTTCGCAGCCGCTGCCTTCGCCTGTGCTCTGGCCGCTTCTTCCTTTTCCAGTCTCGCGCGCTCTTCCTCGATCGATTCCGCTTTCACGAACTCGGTAGACATGTTAACGAAGTCTGTCGAGACATAGCCGTCGCCTTCCTCAATGTTTACTTTCACCCATCCGTCCAGCTCTTCCGTCACGATCAGTTCGTCTTCAATCGGTACCATGCCCAGAATCGACGAATCGGTTCCGGGTTCTTCCCGCACATACAGTGTCGTCGTCGTAACGGTCGCAATTCTCGTTCCAACCTCTCGCGCGTAGCTTACCGCATCGTCACCTGTTACACAGAATTCCGCTTTCACATATCCTTCTACGGAACCGGAACTGATCTTATACCATCCGTCGCTTTCCTCGATAAAAGTCCCGACGGATTTATCATACAGCTTGCCGACGATTTCTCCGTCTTCACTCGGAATATCGCGGACATTCACATAATTGTTGACTCTTGCAATAACAAGGCTCTTAAAGCCCTCTTCCTCTTCACTGAGCTTTGCGGCATTGGATGCCTCTCTTAAATCTCTTGTATATCCTTCACTGATAACGATCGTTCTTTCTATCTTCTGATTTGAGATGGCTGACTGGGTATTGCTCTCCAGCATCCCGCCGATCGGAATTTCACCTGCGCCTCTTACGGCAATTTCCGCTGTGGATGCCGTCAGGCCGGTGCTGTTTTCTCTTTCGATCTCTTCCTTCATATCGGAGAGAGAGGTTGTGCTGTCATTCGAAAGGGAATAATCGATTCCCGCCGAAGGCAGTACGGAGTTTAAATCCCCAACCGCATGAACGGATAATTTCATTCCGGAAAAAGTGATAACTGCTGCCATTGTGCAAGCTGCTATTTTCACGCTTTTTCTTTTCATAAAAACCTTGCCTTTCTTTCAGTCTGTTTCAAATCTCAATCTTTTCATATGTTACGAAATTGTTAAATCTTATGAAACAAATATAACACTATCTGTTCCTTTTGTCAACTGCCGTAACGTATAAAAAAACGAAAAAAAAGGCTGTTTTCTGTACATAATGAAAAAGTTTGTCACTTCTTCCCGCTTTTTCTCCCGATGAAATATTTCTCCACACTCGCAACGGCGTTGGCGCCGTCCGCTACGGCTGTCACGATCTGGCGGAGCTGTTTTTTCCGGACGTCGCCTGCCGCAAAAATGCCGGGCGTCTGCGTAACGCAGTCTTCTCCCGCTATAATATAACCACTCTCGTCATATGTTACAATATTTTGTAACAATTCCGTATTCGGCCGGATTCCAACCGCGATAAAAATGCCGTCTACGGAAAGCTCTTCCGTCCGTTCTTCCTTCAGGCGGCGCAGTTTTATGGACTCCACCTTCTCCTGTCCGCAGATCTCCTCCACCACACAATCCCAGATCACTTCCACGTTAGGACACTGAAAAAGCGTATCCTGCAGGGATTTCGCCGCCCGCAGGCTGTCCCTTCTGTGAATCAGATATACCTTTTTACAGATTCTCGACAGAAAGACCGCATCCTCCACCGCCACGTCTCCGCCTCCGACGACCGCAGTCACTTTATTTCGAAAAAAAGCGCCGTCACAGGTCGCGCAGTATGACACGCCATGGCCGGTCAGCTTCTCTTCTCCCGGAACCTGTAAAAGCGCATGGGAGGCTCCCGTCGCGATAATGATCGCATCCGCCTCATAACATTTTTCCACGTTTCCATCCTGCACGGTAATGGCTTTATGGCTGCCCTCGTCCGCAATTCCCGTGACACCGGCCTGCTCAAAAACAACTCCCATATCTTCCGCATGACTGCGGAACTTCATCCCCATTTCAAATCCATTGATGCCGGGCATCCCAAGATAATTATCCACTTCATAGGTATTGAGAACCTGACCGCCGCTCATCGGATTTTTTTCCAGCACAAGCACCTCAAACCCCGCTCTTTTCCCATATACCGCCGCCGAGAGCCCTGCAGGTCCGGAACCGATGATAACAAGATCATATTTTTGTGACATAGCAAACACCTTTCCTTCTTTTCTTTTTTATAGTATAATTCCTTTTATAATATTTTGTCAAAAACCATCTGGAAAGGAGTATTCCCGCCTCATGTCAAAGTATGCCTTAGTTACCGGCGCATCCCGCGGAATCGGCCGGGAAATCGCCAATGCACTTGCCGCGGACGGCTATCACTTATATCTTACCTGTATTCACTCCGAAAAACAGCTTACTGAATATGCTGCGGCGCTTTCCGATCGTTATCATATCTCCTGTATCCCTTTTATCGGGGATATGGGAAACGCCGATGACGTAGCGGCCCTTTTTTCCTCCATTCAGGACCTGGATGTGCTCATCAATAATGCCGGTATTTCTTACGTGGGACTGTTAAGCGAAATGTCTCCCGCAGACTGGCGGAAGGTGCTTTCCACCAACTTAGACTCTGTTTTTTATACGAGCAGACTTGCAATTCCGCTGATGCTGCGTAAGCACAGCGGCAAAATCATCAATCTTTCTTCCGTATGGGGAAATGTCGGCGCTTCGATGGAGACTGCATATTCGGCTTCCAAGGGCGGCGTAAACAGCTTCACGAAAGCGCTTGCCAAGGAGCTTGCACCAAGCGGCATTCAGGTCAACGCCATCGCCTGCGGCGTCATCGACACCGACATGAACCGCTGTTTTTCACCGGACGAAATGGAGGCGCTGCGGCAGGAAATTCCCTGCGACCGTATCGGAACGCCCGAAGAAGCCGCGCAGCTGGTAAAAAACCTGCTCCATGCGCCCGCATATCTGACCGGTCAGATCATTACATTAGACGGCGGCTGGACATGATTTTTCGGCATATGCGTGCCGCTCCTTTACAAATCAAGCCCCTCTGCCTCATCACATCCCAGAATAATGTTCATGCACTGGATTGCCGCGCCGGACGCGCCTTTTCCCAGATTGTCAAA
>CANDFU010000312.1 GCA_947384095.1 uncultured Roseburia sp.
GAGCCTCCGGCGGATGCATACAGCCCGGGCGGTGGTCTGGCGCATATACGGAGCCCGCAGCGGGGCGCGTACTCCTGGCTGAAGTTTTTGGAACTCTCACAGTAGATGTGTGAATCATTTAAGCTAATAATATAAAGGAGTGATTTATCATGGCAAACAAACATGGAAGCTTATCAATCGACAGCGATAACCTTTTTCCGATTATCAAGAAGTGGTTATATTCTGACCACGATATCTTTTACCGCGAGCTTGTCAGCAATGGGTGTGATGCGATCACCAAGCTGAAAAAGCTGGATATGATGGGAGAGTATACGCTGCCCGCCGATTTTAAGGCGCAGATCCGGATTATAGTGAATCCGGAGGAGAAAACGCTTAAATTTATTGACAACGGGCTTGGAATGACGGCGGACGAGGTGGAAGAGTACATCTGCCAGATTGCGTTTTCGGGCGCGACCGATTTTATCCAGAAGTATAAGGACAAGTCGACGGACGATCAGATTATCGGCCATTTTGGTCTTGGGTTTTACTCTGCATTTATGGTGGCGGATGAAGTCACGATTGATACCCTTTCCTATCAGGAGGGAGCGGTCCCGGTGCACTGGACCTGTGACGGCGGGACGGACTATGAGCTGACAGACGGGGACAAGACGACAGTCGGAACGGAGATTACCCTCTACTTAAATGAAGACTGCCTGGAGTTTGCAAATGAATACCGTGCGAGGGAGGTTGTCGAGAAATATTGCTCCTTTATGCCTACGCCGATTTTCCTTTCGAAGGCAAATGCCGAGACGGAGTATGAGACGATCGACGCGGCCGATAAACTGGATACCGACACCGTCGTGGAGGAGATTCATGAGGAGGCAAAGACTGAGGAAAAAGAAAACGAGAACGGGGAAAAAGAGGTTGTAGAAATCTCTCCGGCGAAAGAGAAGTTAAAGATTGTGAAACGTCCCGTCCCGCTAAACGACACTAACCCGCTCTGGCTGAAGAGCCCGAACGAATGTACGGACGAGGATTACAAGGCGTTTTACCGCAAGGTGTTTTTGGATTACAAGGAGCCGCTGTTCTGGATCCATCTGAATATGGATTATCCGTTTAATCTGAAGGGGATCCTTTATTTCCCGAAAATCAATACGGAGTATGATTCGATTGAGGGGACGATCAAGCTTTACAACAACCAGGTGTTTATCGCGGACAATATCAAGGAGGTCATTCCGGAATTTCTGATGCTGTTAAAAGGGGTCATTGACTGTCCGGACCTTCCGCTGAACGTGTCGCGAAGTGCCTTGCAGAACGATGGTTTTGTGAAAAAAATCTCCGAGTATATCACTAAGAAGGTTGCCGACAAGCTGACCGGCATGTGCAAGACCGAGAAGGAGAACTACGAAAAATACTGGGACGATATCAGCCCGTTTATCAAGTTCGGCTGTCTTAAAGATACAAAGTTCTGCGACAAGATGAACGATTACATCCTCTTTAAGAACCTGGACGATAAATATCTGACTCTGCCGGAGCTTCTGGTAAAGAAGGAGGAAGAGAAAGCAGACGAGGGCTCTGAAAGCGGGGCGAAGGAGCCGGAAATACTCGACGCGGACGGGAATCCGCTCACAGGCGATGCGGCGGAGACGTCCGATGCCGGCGAAGATTCCGATGCGGAGGATGCGGAGGAGAAAGACGAGAGAAAGATTGTCTACTACGTGACGGACAAGGTACAGCAGGGACAGTACATTAAGCTGTTCAAAGAGCAGAACATGGATGCGGTCATTTTAGACCACAACATCGATACCTCCTTTATCTCGCAGCTTGAGCAGCGGAATGAGAATTACAGGTTTATGCGCATTGACGCCGATCTGACCGGATCCCTGAAGGACGAAACGGAAGCAGAAGATCTGAAGGAAGAAAACGATACGCTGACAGAAGTATTCAAAAAGGCTCTGAACAGGGAAAAACTGACTGTGAAGGTCGAAAAGCTTAAAAATGAGAATATCTCATCAATTATCACGCTTTCGGAAGAGGGCAGGAGAATGCAGGATATGATGAAGATGTATTCCATGGGCGGTATGGGCGGCATGAATCCGGATATGTTTGCCGCAGACCAGACGCTGACTCTGAATGCGAATCATGCACTTGTCCAGTATATCTTTGACAACAGGGACTCCGAGCATGTGCCGATGTTCTGCGAACAGCTCTACGACCTGGCGATGATCTCCAATCAGCCGCTGTCGGTCGATGCGATGACGAAGTTTGTGGAACGCAGCAATCAGATTATGATGCTTCTGACAAAATAAAATGGCTACAGCCGCATCGCCTTTCCGGTTTCGTATAGATTCTATGACAAGTCTTTTTCGTTTATCCGGATAAGTCCGGGCGCCGGTCTGGCGTCCGGAGAAAAAGCGCCGTTTTCCGGCATGGTTTCAGCCGGTGGAGAGCCGGAATAGTTCCTGCGCTTTTTTTACAATCCTGTCGGGAAATCCCATATGGGAGAGGAGCCAGATGGCATTCTGGCTTTTGCCGGGGCCGCGGTGGATGATATAGTCGGGTGCAAAACCTGATTTCAGGCTGCCGCTCCCGAAGGAATAGCACTCATAGCAGTCTTTCATGCGGTCTGTGAGCGCAAGATCGTGCGTGGCGACGACGGTGATACAGTTTTTCTCCGCCAGATAGCGGAGGACCGCCTCGGAGGCGGCCAGCCGCTCGCCGGTGTTTGTGCCGCGCAGGATCTCATCGATCAGAAAGAGGGATGCCGCGGAGTCGTCCGCTGCGTCGACAATCCGCCTGAGATAACTGATTTCGCGGATATAGTAACTTTCTCCCGAGAGGATATCGTCCCGCACGGCCATGGAGGTAAGCACCCGCAGTCCGGGCAGGGAAAAATAAGACGCGGCGCAGGTGCGGATGGTCTGTGCCAGTATCGCATTGACTGCCAGGGCTTTGGTAAAGGTAGATTTTCCCGATGCATTCGCGCCGGTGATAAGACAGCCTTTTGCCAGAGTAAAGTCATTACGCACCGGTGTGCCCAGCAGAGGATGATAAAGACCGAGTGCCTTAAGGGAGCCGTTTTCGGAAATTTCGGGGATGCAGAAGCCCGGAAGGCTTTCCCGGAAGGAGGCGACG
>CANDFU010000313.1 GCA_947384095.1 uncultured Roseburia sp.
GGCCTGCATCCCGGAATTTATCCATATGATCGAGGTTCTGCTGGAAAAGGGATACGCGTATGTGGCCGGTGGCAATGTCTACTTTGACACCTCAGAGCTGGAGGAATATTATGTGTTTTCGTCCCAGAGCGAAAAAGAACTTCTGGTGGGAGTCCGGGACGACGTGGACGAGGATGTGAATAAAAAGAATAAGAATGATTTTGTGCTCTGGTTTACAAAGTCAAAATTTGAGGACCAGGCGCTTAAGTGGGACAGTCCCTGGGGCGTCGGTTATCCGGGCTGGCATATCGAGTGCTCCTGTATCAGCATGAAGCATCTGGGAGAATATATGGACATTCACTGCGGGGGCGTGGACAATATTTTTCCGCACCATACGAATGAGATCGCGCAGTCGGAGAGCTATCTGGGGCATAAGTGGTGTAATTACTGGTTCCATGTCAATCATCTGCAGGACAAATCGGGAAAAATGAGCAAATCAAAAGGAGACTTTCTCACGGTGTCGCTGCTTAAGGAAAAGGGGTATGATCCGGCTGTTTACCGCATGTTCTGCCTTCAGTCGCATTACCGCAAACCGCTGGAATTTTCCTATGAGGCGCTTGAGAACGTCGGCGCCGCTTACGCGAAGCTGGTAAAGCGGATCGCGGATCTGAAGCCGGAAGGAGGCGTGGAAGAGGAGCGTTTTCGGGAATACCGGGAAAAATTTGCGCAGGCGCTTTCGGGGGATCTGAACACATCGATGGCGATCACGGTTCTTTACGATCTGCTCAAGGCCGATATGAACGATGCGACGAAGTATGCGCTCATTCAGGATTGTGACCGCGTGCTCTCGTTAAATCTGACGACGGCCAGAATCCATAACCCGGAAACGGATACCAGTGTGGATGCCGGTTTCGAGCGCTATATCCTGGAAAAGATTGAGGAACGGAAGGCGGCGAAAGCGGCGAAGGATTTTGCCGCGGCGGATGCCATAAGAGACGCGCTTCTTGAAAAGGGAATCGTTTTAAAAGACACCAGAGAGGGCGTGGTCTGGCATAAGGCATGAGGGAGACGCGTATGGAGAAAGGGATTGATTCTTATCTGAGGGAGCAGTTTCAGATGCCGGATGTGGATATAAGGACGTATTCCCCATTGACGCTGGCGTATATCGGGGACGGCATTTTTGATCTGATCATCCGTTCCCTGGTAGTTGCGAGAGGAAATACGAGGGCGTCGAAGCTGCACAGACAGACGAGCGCAATCGTAAAGGCACAGACGCAGGCGGCAATGGCGGAGGCGCTCAGGCCGTTTCTTTCGGACGAGGAAGCGGACGTCTGCCGCAGAGGGCGCAATGCAAAATCGTACACGATGGCGAAAAACGCGACGGTGGCGGATTACCGGAACGCCACGGGGTTTGAGGCGCTGATGGGGTGGCTGTATCTGCGGGATGAGTTTCCGCGGATGGTGGAACTTGTCAGAACAGGTATCCGCGAACTGGGGCTTGAATTATAAAAACTGCGATGGAGGAGACATGGAAAACGAAGAACTGAAAATAGAGGGGCGCAACGCGGTTTTAGAAGCTTTCCGCTCTGGAAAAACGATTGATAAGCTGTATGTGCTGGACGGCTGTAAGGACGGTCCGGTACAGACGATTTTAAGAGAGGCCAGGAAGTACGACACGATTATCAGTTTTGTGTCCAGGGAGCGGCTTGATCAGATTTCCGCGACGCACAGGCATCAGGGGGTGGTTGCGGTTGCAGCCGCTTATGCGTATGCGGCGGTGGAAGATCTGCTGGCGGCGGCGGAAGAAAAGGGGGAGGATCCGTTTCTGATTCTGCTGGACCACATTGAAGATCCGCACAACCTGGGCGCCGTCATCCGCACGGCCAATCTTGCAGGGGCACACGGCGTGATTATCCCAAAGCGCCATGCATCCGGGCTTACGGCGGTCGTGGCCAAGGCTTCCGCAGGCGCTCTCAATTACACGCCGGTGGCAAAAGTCACCAATCTTGCCGCCACGATAAAGGAGCTGAAAAAACGCGGCATCTGGTTTGT
Organism: uncultured Roseburia sp.; assembly: GCA_947384095.1. GTDB lineage: Bacteria > Bacillota > Clostridia > Lachnospirales > Lachnospiraceae > Roseburia. The sequence continues at coordinate 2,032 of CANDFU010000313.1, forward strand.
CTGTGCGGATATGGACGGGAAGACGATGTACGAACTGGATTTAAAGGGGCCGATCGGGCTTGTCATCGGCAGCGAGGGAAACGGTGCGGGAAAGCTTGTGCGGGAAAGCTGCGATTTTTCAGCGGCGATTCCGATGAAGGGCGAGATCGGTTCGCTGAATGCCTCGGTGGCGGCGGGCGTGCTCGCCTATGAGATCGTCAGACAGCGGATGCAGTAACCGGGCGTCAGACATGCCCGGAGCGGAAAGGCAGCTTAAGGAGTGGAACAATATGACAATTTGTCTGACGCGCAGCTGATCGGGCGGCTGCGCGGCGGAGACGGAAAAATGATGGATTATATTCTCGATAAGTACAAACCCCTGGTGCGGAAAAAGGCAAACGCGATGTATCTGATCGGCGGAGAGAACGAAGATCTGATTCAGGAAGGAATGATCGGGCTGTTTAAAGCGATCCGTGATTACGACGGGGAGAAGGCGGTTTCTTTTTTCTGCTTTGCGGAGCTGTGTATTACACGACAGCTTTACAGCGCCGTCGAGGCGTCGAACCGGAAAAAGCATGCGCCGCTCAACACATATATTTCTTTTGACACGCATGTCGGCGAGGACGGCAGGTCCCTGGCGGAGACGCTTGCGGCGGACGGAATGGATAATCCGGAGCAGTTTGTCATTGCGCAGGAAAATTTTCACGGTTTCCTCCAGACTTTAAAAGCAGGGCTGAGTGATATGGAATCCGGGGTGCTGGAGGAGTATCTTGCGGGGCGGAATTATCGTCAGATCGCGGAGGCGATGGGAAAGAGCCCCAAGGCGATCGACAACGCGCTGCAGCGTATCCGGCTGAAAATCCGGCAGACGCAGGAAAAGACGGCGGGTCCGACGGCCGTTAATCCGACGGAAATAGAACGGATATATTTGTGCAAAATGATGAAAAAAAGGAAGATGTGGTGCAGATTGTATAGTTTAAATGGCATTTTTCTGATAAGATTGTGAACACTGATCGGGAAATCCATGGTACTATAGTAACTGTAAAAACCCCCAATACATTATATAGTTTTTGCTATACCCCATAGTAAAA
>CANDFU010000314.1 GCA_947384095.1 uncultured Roseburia sp.
AAGGTGTTTGTCGTCTGTGCAAGGAAATCGGTAAAGTGTGAGACGCTGTATCGGGTAAGGAATACGGCGGAGGCAGACGCGATAGTGATCAACGGGGTTCTGATTTATGAGTATTAAGGAAGTCGTATATCTGGTCATGCTGTTTGTGGCAGTGCCCATGTGGACGGGCGTGATCTGGGTAAAAATTTTAAAGATCAAAGGTATATGGGATCAGATTCTGCACGCCTGGGTGTGTGGTTTTGTGACGATACTTGCCGTGGCGCAACTGATCCTGGTTCCCCTGGTGGCCTTGAAGCAGACGCTGACCATGGCGCTGCTGCTGTTTCAGATTCTGCTGACGGTTCTGGCGCTTGTGTCGTTTGTGCTGGTAGTCTGCCGCAGGGGCGGTGTGGAAAAAAGAATGAGACAGCGCAGGAAACCGGAGTGGGACAGACGGTGGGCGCTCGTATTCGGTGTGTTTGCGGGGATTCTCATTTTTGTGCAGGCGTATATTCCGGCGCGGTATGAGCACAGCGACGACGACGACGCCCGCTTTGTGGCGGAGGAGGTATCGGCGGTCGTCCATGACACCATGTATCAGGACAGCCCCATCGGGGCGGAGTTTCTTTACTGGAATACGGGCGAGGTCCGCAAAGATCTGACGTCGCCCTGGGCGATGTATATCGCGATGAACTGCAGAATCAGCGGGATTCCTCCGGCGGTGCTGTCGCACTCGTATCTGCCCTTTTTTCTGATTCTGTTGTGTTATGGTGTTTATCTGCTGATCGGGAAGTGTCTGTTTCGGGATGATGCAGAAAAGACGGCGTTGTTTCTGATTTTTCTGTCTGTGCTTCACCTCTGGGGATATACGTCGACCCATACGCTGGCTGCGATGCTTCTGCTGCGCATCTGGCAGGGGAAAGCGGTGTGCGCAGGTTTTATGCTTCCGGTTTTCTTTTATGTGTTTTACCAGGTGATGAAGCGTGAATATAAAGCGGGCTTTGTGGTATTTTTATATGTGGCTGCCACGGCGTCCTGCCTGTTGTCGGGAATCGGGATTGTGACGGCGCCCATTGTCCTGTTTCTCTATGGGCTTGTGGATTTTGTTTATTATCGGAAATGGAGGAAAACGCTTGCCGTGTGGATGGCGGCGCTGCCGTGTGCGGTGTATCTTTTGTACTATCTGATGGGGTAAGGAGAGAAGATGCGGGATTATATTTTTGCGGTCTGGGATGAATTTGTCAATTTCATAGGAGGAAGGGCAGGCTTTTTACACTGGGTTCTTTTTCTGGCCGCGCTGCTGGCCTGTATGTTTATCGGCAGGGGGATGCGCAGACGTCTGTTCTGGCCCTCCGTGCTTGTGCTGGTGTTTTTCTTTAATCCGCTTTTTTACGGGATTGTGGGGACGAGATTTTTATCCGGCGTGTACTGGCGTCTGCTGTGGATGCTTCCGGTTTCGGGGCATTTTACGGGCGGCGGGGATCGTACTCTTTTGTGCCGGGATTGCGGTGACGGGGGAACTGATTTTTTCGAGAGAGACGTACCGGGAAAAGGAGAACGCATATGAGCTTCCGCAGGCTGCGATTGAGATTTCCGATGTCGTGATGGCGCGGCTTCAGGACTGGAAAGAGACGATCATTGTGCCGCATGAGCTGATCTGCGATATTCGTCAGTACAGTTGTTCCATCGGTCTTTTGTACGGCCGGAATGTGGGCGGGTTTATCTCCGATATCGAAGAAGACGAGACGCGGGTCTATGAGGAAATGGGAAAGGAAAAGCCCGACGTGGCGCTGATTACCGATATTGCGAAAGCGAGAAACTGCAGATATATCGTGTTTAACACGTCGTTTCATCAGATTCCGGAAGACTTGTCGGAATATGGCTATGAGCGGGTGGCGGAGGCGGGCGGGAACTATGTGATATATTGTAAAATCCCGGAGGAAACCGGAAGCTGATTTTGCGCCCGCGTGCAAAGATGTGCGCAGAAATGAGGTTGAAAATGGAAAATGTCAGACGGTACCGGATTCTGCAGGTACACAATTTTTATCAGATTCCGGGCGGCGAGGATGTGGTCGTGCGGAATGAAAAACGGCTTTTAGAGGAGCACGGGCATAAAGTGTTTACTTATTACCGGACAAATAAGGAGCTTGGCGAGCGGGGAGCGATCGGAAAGCTGGTGCTTCCGTTTACGGCGGTCTATTCGTTTCGGACGTGCCGGGAGGTAAAGGCGCTGATACGGAAAAATAAGATCGATATCGTACATGTGCACAATACGCTGACGATGGTGAGCCCTTCCGTATTTTATGCGGCATTTCAGTGCCATGTCCCTGTTGTGCAGACGCTGCACAATTTCCGCATGCTCTGTCCTGCGGGGTCTTTTTTCCGGAATAACATGATCTGCGAGGAATGTGTTTCCGGCGGGCTTAAGTGCGCGGTGAAACACAGCTGCTACCGCGCAAGCAGACTGCAGACGATGGTGAGTACCCTGATTTTAAAGATACACCGGATGCTTGGAACTTACCGCCGTGTTAATTTTATCTGCCTGACAGAGTTCAATAAAAATAAACTTCTCGATTCGCTTGATATTTCCCGTCGGCCGGAGCGCAGGCGGATTGTCGACCCGTCGAAGATTTTTATCAAACCCAATTTTACGTTTGCGGAAGGGATACAGCCCAGCAGCGAGCCGGAATCAGAAGAGTATTTTCTGTTTGCCGGGCGGGTGGAGGCGTTAAAAGGCGTTGACATCGCGATCAAAGCGTTTGAGCGCATTCCGGACAAGCAGCTCTATATTGCCGGAACCGGGCCGATGCTGGAAGAAATGCAGGCGTATGTGAGAGAGCATGGACTTTCCAATGTGAAATTTCTCGGATATCTGCAGAAAGAAGAGATGTCGGAGCGGTTTTACCACGCGAAGGCTGTCATTATGACTTCGCAATGTTATGAGGCTTTTGCCATGACGATCGCGGAAGCATATTCGTATGGAGTGCCCGTGATCGCCGGCCGTGTCGGAAATATGGAGGGCATGGTTAAGGAAGGGATCACAGGCGTAAAGTTTCAGTATGATTCCTCCGCGGATCTGGCACGGAAAGTAAGGGAATTTGAAGAGA
>CANDFU010000315.1 GCA_947384095.1 uncultured Roseburia sp.
TTGAATAAGTATCGGATTAGGGAGCGGCTGGAGCATGCGTTTACGATTGCATCCGGCATTCCTGCATTGGCCGCAGTAGTGGCTTTGATTACGATTATTGTAGTTGCAGTGGTTTATGCCGGTGCGTTGCGGGATTATGGCTTTGCACAGGGGGATGTGGGCAAGGCCATGACATATTTTGCTGAGACAAGATCGGCTCTGCGTGGTGTTATCGGCTATGACGAGATGAGCGCAATTGAGGATATGCTGGCATCTCATGATGAAAATGTAAGGCTTTTTGAACAGAGTTTTGCTGAATTGGAAGCTGTCATGGTTTCGGATGAGAATAAGGCGATTTATCAGGAGCTTTCTGCAGAACTGGCGGATTATTGGATACTTGAAAATGAAATACTGACATTGGGGACAACGACAGACAGAGCAATTGCCACGGAAGCACAGAACAGGGCGATGAATGAGTTGATGCCGTTGTTTGATGAAATATACGAAGAACTGACAAAGATCATGGATGTTAAGGTTGAACGGGGAAACAGTATTTCCGCAACGATGACGGTCGTATGTATCGCTCTGATTGCCGTTATTGCTGTGATCATTGTTGTATCGGTGATATTATCGATTCGTTTGGGAAGAAATATTGCGGACGGCATCTCACAGCCGATGAAATCGCTTGGCGGCAGGCTGGAAGGTTTTGCAAAGGGTGATCTTTTCAGTCCGTTCCCGACGGTGGAAACGAAGGATGAGGTCGCAGATATGATCAAAGCCGCGACCGATATGGCAGAAGCGCTTGATTTTATCATTGCGGATATGGAATATACGTTGGGAAGGATGGCAGATTCTGATTATACCGTAAGATCGAGGGACAGTTCACGGTATATAGGAGATTTTAGGCAGTTGTTCGATTCTTCTAAAAAGTTGAGAGACTGTATGGTCGATACATTGCAGTTTATCGGAGATTCTTCCGTACAGGTTACGGCTGGCTCAGATAATCTGGCTGAAACATCACAGAGTCTTGCAGAAGGCGCTACGGAACAGGCAAGTGCGGTTGAAGAACTTCAGGCAACAATCACAACGATTGCCGAGGCGGCGGAGCAGGCGGCGGCCAATGCAGAGGATGCTTACCAACAATCGCAGGAATATGCGGACCTGGCGGATAACAGCAGTTCAGATATTAAAGCAATGGTAGAGGCAATGGAACGAATTAATGAGGCCTCAAAGAAAATTGGAAATATTATTTCGGAAATTGAGAGTATTGCATCCCAGACAAATCTGCTTTCCTTGAATGCTTCTATTGAAGCGGCAAGAGCGGGAGAAGCAGGAAGAGGATTTTCCGTTGTGGCTGATCAAATCAGACAGCTTGCGGAGCAGAGCAGTAAATCGGCAGTGGATACCAGAACACTGATAGAAGGCGCTATGCAGGAAGTTGAAAATGGTAATAAGGTAGCAGAGCGTGCTGTAGCTTCTATTGGGATAGTCGTAGAAGGTATCAGAAAGGTTGCAGCTTCTTCCAGAGAATTGAGTACTGTTTCCAAAAGTCAGGCGGAAACGATGAAAGAAGCAGAGGAAGGAATCAATCAGATTTCGGATGTTATTCAAACGAATGCAGCAGTTGCACAGGAGTCTTCTGCAACCAGCCAGGAGTTGTCCGCTTCAGCAGCTTCATTGGATGCTTTGATTGCCAAATTTGAGCTGCCACCGGCAAAAAGGGGTTAAACAGGTAGAAGCGAACCTCCGAATCAGGGATGATCCGGGGGTTTTCTGTATATGATATGCGTGGAATGTGTTTTTATGAAAATGCAAAAATGTTCGGAAATGGATATGCTTTTGCTATTGACTAAGGTAACATAATATATTATAATAACGTATGTTATAAAAATATTTTTACATAGGGGTGAGAATTGCGGTATGGCAAGAAAAGAAACGATCACGAGAACGGATATTTTGAATGCGGCATTTGAAATGACGATGGAAGAGGGATTTGACCGCGTTACGGCAAGGACTCTTGCAGCAAAAGCCGGATGTTCTACGCAGCCCATATTCAGAGTGTACAAGAACATGGAAGAGCTGGGAGCAGAGTTGTTTGAGCGGGTAGTCGCGTATTTTGACGAATATTATGAGAAATTTCCGAAGAAAAGCGATACGCCTTTTGTCAATCTCGGATTTGCTTATATTAAATTTGCACAGGATTATTCTAAGCTGTTCAAGTTGTTATTCGATTCGGAAAATAAGTATGGAAAGAGTCTGTATGATATTTTGAACGGAAAGGGCGGCTCCGTTGTCAAAGAAGTGAATAATGCAAGATTTGCCGGATGTAACAATCCAAGTGTTATGTTTATGAAGATGTGGATATTTATTCATGGCGCAGCCTGTATGTCATTGACCGGGGATTATGATTTGAACGAGGAGGAGACAGTTGTACTTTTGGAAGAATCTTATCAAGCTTTCCAGAAAACACTGTAATGGCAGGGAAAAGAGCAGGAAAAGACAGGAAATGTCAGGAAAGGACATCGGGTGGCGGCGTTGGAAAATCGTTACGATATCATTACCAGGATCAATCAGTATTATGGAAAAATGAGCAAAGGGCAGAAGACGATTGCGAATTTCATCTATGACCATTATGATCAGGCTGTTTTCATGACGGCGGCGAAACTGGGCGATACGGTTGGTGTCAGCGAGTCTACTGTTGTACGGTTTGCTTCCTATGTCGGTTACAGCGGATATCCGGAATTTCAGAAGGATTTGGAAGAGTGGGTACAGAATAAAATCAATTCCGTACAGAAAATCGATGCAAAGTACGGAAGGAGCACACAGTCGGAGATATTGACTTCTGTACTGAATGCCGATATTGAAAAAATAACGGATACAATTGATAATCTCGATCCGGCGGCTTTCGAAACGGCGGTCAGCATTATTCTTGAAGCCAAAAATATTTATATCATGGGCATTCGCAGCTGTGCGCCGTTGGCGGATTTTCTACATTTTTACCTGAATATGATTCGCGGAAATGTGATTTTGCTCAGATCGACGAGCGTATCGGAGACTTTTGAGCAGATGATTCGGATTGATGAGAAGGATGCGATGATCGGCATCA
>CANDFU010000316.1 GCA_947384095.1 uncultured Roseburia sp.
CGGATTTCCGAATCCGGAGAGATTGCAGGGCAGGGCGTCTGTGTCCGGATTGACGGCCGCAGGACACTGATCGGCAATGAAAAGCTGATGAAGGCGGAAGCGGTCGGCTATGTGCCATGCGAAAGCGCGGGCACGGTGGTTTATGTGGCCGCAGAGGGAGACTATCTGGGAGCGATTGTCATTTCGGACACCGTAAAAGACGGGGCGAAAGAGGCCATCGCGTCGATGAAGCAGGTCGGCGTGAAGAAATCGGTGATGCTGACCGGGGACAGAGCGAAAGCTGCAGAAGCGGTTGCGGCGCAGCTTGGCATCGACGAAGTGCACGCGGAGCTGCTGCCGGCGGATAAGGTGTCGGAGGTGGAAGCCCTTCTGGCACGGCAGTCGGAAAAGGAGAGGCTGGCATTTGTCGGCGACGGCATTAACGATGCACCGGTGCTGACCCGCGCGGATATCGGAATCGCGATGGGGAGCATGGGATCGGATGCTGCGATCGAGGCTGCGGACGTGGTGCTGATGGATGACGACGTCAGAAAAATCGCAGCAGTTGTGCGGATTTCCAGGAAGACACTCTCAATCGTAAGGCAGAATATTGTATTTGCGCTGGGGATTAAGGCGCTGGTACTGCTTCTGGGAGCTTTTGGAATGGCAAATATGTGGGAAGCGGTGTTTGCAGATGTGGGGGTTTCCGTGATTGCGATCCTCAATTCGATGCGGGCGTTAAAGGCGGCTTAAAGGCCGCCTTTTTCATTTCATAGGAAACATCGCCGCAGGCAAAGAATCCGGCTTTGCCGGATTCTTTGTTCTTTCATAGGAGAACCTCTTGCTGTGAAGCGCTGAAGTATCCGGCTTTCCTATGAAATAAAAAGCCCTCCGGGCAGGATCGCACTGCGTCGGAGAAGAAGTACGCCGCAGGAGCGGCCCGCCGCAGGCGGAGAATCCGGCAAAGCCGGATTCTTTGTTGTGTATAGATGTTGCATTCGCAGACAGAGGGGTGTAAAATAGAACAGAAGTGCGGAGAAGGAGGTTATTGGAGGAACGTATGAAACTGGTGACTTTTAATATACGCTGCGATTATGGGGAGGACAAAGAAAATAACTTTGTCTTCCGCAGGGATCTGATTTTGAAAAAAATAAAAAAAGAGCAGCCGGATCTTATCTGTTTTCAGGAGGTCCTGCCACATGTGGCCGTCTGGCTGAAGGAATCGCTGGACGCTTATAACGTGATCGGCTGCGGGCGAAGCGAAACGCTTAGGGACGAGCAGGTGGCGGTGGCGTACCGGAAGGACCGGATGAATCTGATTGCGATGGAGACTTTCTGGCTGTCGGAAACGCCGCAGACGCCGGGGTCCCGGTATCCGGATCAGAGCATCTGTGCCAGAACCTGCACGGAAGCCGTGTTTGAGGATATGGAGGAGCAGAAGGTCTTCCGGCTTGTGAATACACACTTAGACCATGAGGGTGCGAAGGCGAGAAAGCTGGGACTTGGCCAGATTTTACAAAAACTGGAAAAAGAGGTATGCTTTCCACAGGTACCTGTGATCATTGCCGGAGATTTTAATGCGACGCCGGGCGATGAGGAGATGCAGGTGATCTTAAACGTGCCGGGATATACCAATGCGACAGCCGGGATAGGGAAAACGTTTCATGATTTTGGAAAAAATGGCATGGAGGAACCGATCGACTATGTTTTTGTAAAGGGCTGCGCCTGCAGCGGCGTGGAAAAGTGGACGGAAAAGGAAGGAAATGTGTATTTGTCGGATCACTATCCGGTCTGCGTACAGATCGGGCTGTGAGAGACAGACGCTTGACAGAAAAACAGCATGTGCGGAATGCGGCGCAGAAATGAGGATAATATGAAATATGATTTTACAACCATTATGGACAGAAACGGGCAGGACGCGATTGCCGTCGATGTGATTCCATTTGCGGATGTCGCTGTCAGAGAGGGATTTTCGAAGCTTCCGATGTGGGTTGCAGATATGAATTTTCCGACGGTGCCTGCGATTACGGAAGCCGTGATCAGGCGCACAAAGCATCCGGCGTTTGGTTATTTTAACGTGAGAGAAGAGTACTATGAGAGCATTGCCGACTGGCAGCAAAAGCGCCATGGCGTCGAGGGGCTTTCTGCGGAATGCATCGGCTATGAAAATGGCGTGCTTGGGTGCGTGGTTTCGACGCTGAACGCGTTTTGTTCGGCGGGAGACAACGTGCTATTGCACTCGCCGACTTATATCGGATTTACCATGTCGCTGGAAAATAATGGGTATCATATCATTCACAGTGACTTGAAGAAAGACGAAGAGGGCGTCTGGCGGATGGATTTTGCGGATATGGACAGGAAGATCAAAGAAAACCATATCCACGCCGTTGTTTTCTGCTCGCCCCACAATCCCACGGGGCGTGTATGGGAGCGCGGCGAGATTGAGCAGGCGATGGAGGTTTACCGGAAAAATGACTGTATTGTGATTTCAGATGAAATCTGGTCGGATATTATTCTGGACGGAAACCGGCATATTCCCACACAATCCGTGTCGGCGGATGCGCGCGAGCGCACCGTGGCCGTATATGCGCCGTCTAAGACGTTTAATCTGGCCGGGCTGGTAGGTTCCTATCATATTATTTACAATTCATATCTGCGGGACCGGGTCAGGAAGCAGTCTTCCCTGTCCCACTACAATATGTGCAATGTCCTTTCCATGCATGCGCTGATCGGAGCGTACAGCAGGGAAGGGCATGAATGGGTCGACGAGCTGTGTACGGTGATTGGGGAAAATGTAGACTATGCGTTTGCATATATCCGGAATCATTTCAAAGGTGTTTCGCTTGCGAAGCCACAGGGGACATACATGCTCTTTCTCGACTGTGAAGAGTGGTGCACGGAGCATGGGAAGACGATTGACGAGCTTCTGAAGGCCGGTTATGAGGTAGGTGTGATCTGGCAGGACGGCAGACCCTTTCATGGCCCGTATGCGATACGGATGAATCTTGCGCTTCCGCTGGAACTTGTAAAAGAAGCATTTTCGCGACTGGAGCGCTATGTTTTCTGCGCTTAGCATGCGGCTGCCGGA
>CANDFU010000317.1 GCA_947384095.1 uncultured Roseburia sp.
CAGTCGCGTCTGTTTGAAGAGCGTTTTGTCGTCTCAAATATTCCATATAAGATCGTGGGCGGCGTGAATTTTTATGCCAGAAAGGAGATCAAAGATCTTCTCGCCTATTTAAAGACGATTGACAACGCGATGGATGACCTGGCGGTCCGCAGGATTATCAATGTGCCGAAGCGGGGCATCGGGGCGACGACGTTAAACCGTGTTGCCGATTACGCAGATGCCTATGAGATCAGTTTGTATGACGCGTTAAAACGGGCGGAGGAGATTCCGTCCATCGGGAAGAGCGCCTCTAAAATAAAGCCGTTTGTCAGCTTTATCCAGGTGATGCGCAGCAAGCTTCCTTATGTCGGCGTGACGGATCTTCTGAGAGAGATTATTGAAGAGACCGGTTATGTGAAGGAGCTTGAGGCTGAGGGGACGGATGAAGCGGAAGCGCGGATTGAGAATATTGACGAGCTTTTAAGCAAGGCGGCTGCCTATGAGAAAAACGAGGAACATCCGACGCTGGGCGGTTTCCTTGAGGAAGTGGCGCTGGTCGCGGATATTGATAACCTTGTGGACGGCAGCGATTACGTGGTTCTGATGACACTGCACAGCGCGAAGGGGCTGGAATTTCCGAAGGTTTATCTGGCGGGTATGGAGGACGGGCTTTTTCCGAGCTATATGTCGATTACGGCCGATAACGCGATGGAGGAGATTGAGGAGGAGCGGCGGCTCGCGTATGTCGGCATCACGCGGGCGATGCGTGAACTCACGGTTACCTGTGCGCGGACCCGCATGGTACGCGGGGAGACCCAGTTTAACAAGGTTTCGCGTTTTGTAAAGGAGATACCGCAGGAGCTTCTGGCCGGAGAACAGGTCTGCACGGCGGAACAGGAACGCAGAGAGAAGCGGGAGACGCGCGCGCCGCAGGCGGGGCGCCCAAGGCGCCCGGGGGTGCGGGAACAGCCGTCCGGGCAGAGTATGCAGTCACGTGCTTTTGCCACGGCGAATACGATAAAGGGAAGCCTTGATTACGGCGTGGGCGAGCGGGTTTCCCACTCCAGGTTCGGCGCCGGGACCGTGACGCAGATTGTGGAGGGCGGCCGCGATTTTGAGGTTACGGTAAATTTTGACAGTGCCGGGACCAAGAAAATGTTTGCTTCTTTTGCAAAGCTGAAAAAAGTAGAAAGGTAAAAATTTCAATTTTATAAATTTTTTATAGGCGAAATGGGAATCATGTGTTATAATAAGCCTATCATAAACGAACGGTTCTAAGGGGAAGATATTCTGAGGAGCCGCTTGACACGCCAAGGCGAAAAAATCAGAGATAAATAAGGAGGAGGACAATCCCATGAACAGAGTGGAAGAGCTGCTTGCAAAAGTAAATGATCTTCAGAGAAAGGAAGAGGCAGAAAAGAAGAAAAATACCAGAGTGGTGTGGATTTTTGCCGCGGTAGGCATCGTTGTCGCGGTAGCTGCCGCCGTATATGGTATTTATCGTTTCTTTACGCCGGATTACCTTGAGGACTTCGAGGACGACTTTGAAGACGATTTTGAGGACGACTTTTTTGAGGACGACGAGGAGGATTCCGCGAAGGCTGAGAAGAAGGAAGAGGAAGTAAAAGAAGAGAAAGAAGCTGCGACAGAGGAATAATGAAAAGCAAAGGGCTGCGGACTGCAGCCCTTTTTTCGGTATATGGAGCGGAAAGGCCGCGTGAGAAGCGGTTCCGGGAGGGAGAAGACGGAGGAAGAGATGAAAAAGGGACAGATCGTAGAAGGCGTGGTTGAATATGTCGAGTTTCCGAATAAGGGAGTGCTCACAATGGAGGACGGGAAAAAAGTGATTGTAAAAAATACCATCCCGGGGCAGAAGGTATCGGTCAGCATTCACAAGGTGCGGAAGGGAAAAGGGGAAGGAAGGCTGCTTTCCGTGCTGGAAAAGTCACCGTCAGAGCTTGCGGAGCCGGCCTGTGTGCATGCGGGCATCTGCGGCGGGTGTACGTATCAGAGCCTGCCCTATGCCGGGCAGCTTTCTTTAAAGGCGGAGCAGGTGAAAAAGCTGGTCGATGCGGTGATCATGCCGGAGAATGCGGGATACGATTTCTGTGGTATCAGACCGTCTCCGGAACCGGATGGGTAACGGAATAAAATGGAATTTTCGTTTGGCGATGCATATAAAGACGGGCCGCTGGCGCTGGGAATGCACAGGCGGGGCGGTTTTTACGATATTGCGGATGTGACGGAATGCCGTATTGTGGATGAGGATTTCAGAAAAATACGGAAGGAGACGCTTTCCTTTTTTCAGAAGACAGGGATTCCTTATTATCACAAAATGCGCCACACGGGATATCTGCGTCATCTGGTAGTGCGCAAGGCGGCACAAACGGGGGAGATTCTGATTGACCTTGTGACGACGACACAGGCTGTCCGGGGAGAGGCGCCGGATGCACCGGATGAGGCGGCGATGCTTGAAGGATGGAAATCCGTGCTTCTCAATGAGTCTTATAAGGGAAAAATTGTCGGTATTCTGCACACGAGAAACGACCGTGTGTCGGATACGGTTACCGACGAGGGGACGGATATTCTGTATGGACGGGATTTTTTCCACGAGGAACTGCTGGGGCTGCGTTTTAAGATCACACCGTTTTCGTTTTTCCAGACAAATTCTCTGGGGGCGGAGGTGCTTTATGAGACGGCCAGGGAGTTTATCGGGGATACGCCGGACGGTGTTGTGTTTGATCTGTATTCGGGGACGGGAACGATCGCGCAGATGCTCTCCCCTGCCGCGAAAAAGGTGGTCGGCATCGAGATCGTGCCGGAGGCCGTGGAGGCGGCGCGGGAGAATGCGGTGCAGAATGGATTGTCAAACTGCGAATTTTATGCGGGCGATGTGCTTAAAGTCCTGGATGAGATCGGCGAGCGGCCGGATTATATTGTGCTCGACCCCCCGCGTGACGGAGTCCATCCGAAGGCGCTTAAGAAGATCATTCAGTATGGCGTGGAAAAGATGGTGTATATCTCCTGTAAGCCCACAAGTCTGGCGCGGGATCTGGTGATGCTGCAGGAAGGCGGGTATGTGGTTGA
>CANDFU010000318.1 GCA_947384095.1 uncultured Roseburia sp.
AGATGACGAGAGGTGACTGGAGTTCAGACGTGTGCTCTTCCGATCTATCACAATCGGCGGAAAACAGATCCAGGCACTTAAGGGGACTGCGCTGGCAGACTACCGCGGTAAAACCATCGGATATCTGTTTCAGAACTTTGAGCTGCTGGACAATCTGACCGGGCGTGAAAATATTCTGCTCCCGCTCTCCCTGCACGGCATACCGGAAAAGGAAAGCATCCAACGCCTCGGACAATTGTCATCCTACCTGGAAATCACTGATATCCTCGACAAATTTCCATCACAGATGTCCGGCGGACAAAAACAGAGAGTCGCCGCCGCCAGGGCGCTGATTTTAAACCCTGGCATCATACTTGCAGACGAACCGACCGGAGCCCTCGATTCCAGAAATGCCAAAGCACTTATGGAAAAGCTTTCCGGGCTCAACCGCGATGCAGAAGCCACGATTCTGATGGTGACGCACGATTCCAACGCGGCAAGCTATTGTAAACGGATTCTTTTCATCCGCGACGGCGCGATTTTCCACGAGATCCGCCGGGATATCCCCGACGAATCCCGCCAGGAATTTTATGAACGGATTTTAAAAGTAATGGCACAATTAGGAGGTGGAAGTGCAAATGTTTTCTAAACTGATTTCCCGAAACAGCAGAAGAAACCGAAAGGAAAACGGCCTTTTTTTCGGTTCCCTTCTGATATCCATTATCGCATTCTATATGATCCTCTCGCTTTCCCGTCAGGACGTCATGCTCTTCCTGGCAAAAATGGAGAGCGATGCCGTAAACAGGCTGCTGGCCATGATCCCTGTCTTCTACGGCATGACGTTATTCCTCTTATTCTTTCTCATTTTCTTCGCCAGCAGATTTCAGCTGGAACGGCGCGGACACGAATTCGGCGTTTATCTGATGATGGGAATGCGCCGCATCCGCCTGTTCGTGCTTCTGCTGGCCGAAGATTTTTACAACAGCATCCTCTCCCTGATCATCGGACTGCCCGCCGCGGTTCTGCTCTCTGAGCTTACCAGCCTGTTCACGGCACGTCTGGTCGGAATCGGTATTATCGGCCACCGGTTCTCTTTTTCTCCACAGGCCGCCCTCTGGACGGCAGTGGGGTTTCTGGCAATCCGGTTTGCGGCATTTCTGCTTTTAAGCGGCAGAATCAGCCGACAGGAAATCGGATCGCTGCTGGTCCAGACGCCGGAGGGCAGCAAAAAGCAGATGCCTTCCTTTGTCTATCTGCTTTCCCTGACCGCTGGTGCGCTTCTCCTGCTGTCAGCTTACGGCAGGGCGATAAGCGGCGTGGCCTGGCATGAGGTCGGGCATATGGCTTTCACCGTCATCCTCGGGCTTACCGGAACGCTGTTGTTTTTTTACGGCCTGCGCATTCTGATCGGATTTATTGCAAAATCCGGCGGGAAAAACAACAGACTTCATGTATTCAGCTTCCGCCAGATACAGGAAACCGTAATCCACCGCTCGGGCGCGCTGGCCGTCTGCTCCCTGCTGACGCTCGCAGCGCTCTGCTGTTTCGGAGCCGGCGTGGCGATCGCACGTTTTTACGGACAATCCGAGCCGCACGTTCTGGACTACACATTTCAGAATCCGGAAAACGAAGGCGACATCGCGCCCGTCTTAAAAACACTGCACGAAAGCAGGCTGGACGGTCTTTTTTCCAGCCTGTTCGAGATGAAAACAGGCCATATCCGCACGGCCGGGAACCGGACCGACACGTTTTCTCCGGAACCCCTCCTGTCGGCGCTGCGCAAAATGCCGCCCTCTGCGGACCGCGACGTACTTTTAAACAACCTGTCCTATGCCACCAGCCCCTATCTGATCCCACTGAGCAGTTATAACCGGCTTCTGGCCGCCGCCGGTCTGCCGGGACTCGTTCTGGATGCAGACGAAGCGGCCGTTTACATGGACCCTGATTTTACCGCTCCCGGGAGGGTCCGGCTGTTAAACGAGATACTGAAGATGAGGCCCCAGGCAGCGATCGCCGGAAAACCGTGTTATCTGACCGGAACCGTAATGACGACAAGCATTGTCACAGACCGCTCCATCACCCTGTCTTTCGCGCTGATCGTGCCGGATAAAACGTTTGAATCAGAGACGCGGGGCGAGTACAGTGTTTATCTCAACGGAATACTGGCAGAATCGGCAAAGGAAGGCGGCAGTCTGCTGTCCGCCATATCGGACATAAATCAGAAGCTGCGGGAGACAGGCCTTTCCTTTGAGAGTTACCTGCAGAACATGGGCCGCCAGCTGTTTTATATGGTGGCGGCCAGTTATATCACAATTTACCTTGCAATTATCTTTCTCGTCATCGCCAACACCATGATCGGCGTACAGTTTCTGATGAACCAGCGGAAATCCGGCCGTCGCTACCGCACTCTGATCCACCTGGGAGCCGCCTATAAAACGCTGTGCCGGTCCGCCAGACAACAGATCAACTGGTACTTCGGCCTGCCTGTCGCCATCGCCGCACCTGGCAGCCTCTCCGGCGTTCGCGCACTGCTCACCGGAATCCTCTCTGCAAGGGCAAAGAGCAGCCTGTCCGAAATGATGTTCATTTCTGCAGCTATGATTTTTGCTCTGTGTGTGATAGAATATATTTACATCGCTGCCGTAAAGCGGTCGAGCGACCGCTATCTTCTGACACTGATGGTCCCTGAACGGGAAGAATAAACTGCTCCGGAACGGAGGATACTCATGAAACAGATTGCAATTGTAGAAGATGAAGTTCTGATGCGCGAAGAATTGTCGGGCATATTACAGAAAGCAGGCTATCACGTATCTGAGATCAGCGAATTAAAAAACGTGGCAGAGCAGCTCTTTGCACTTTCTCCCGATCTGATTCTCTTAGACTTAAACCTGCCGGAAATAAGCGGATTCGGAATCTGCCGGGAAGTCAAACAAAAGAGCTCCATTCCGGTCCTTGTGCTTACCTCCCGCGACCAGCTGTGCGACGAACTGCACGCCCTTGATCTGGGCGCAGATGAATATCTGACGAAGCCGTGCCGGAAGGAACGGCTTCTGGCACGCGTATCCAACGTACTTAAG
>CANDFU010000319.1 GCA_947384095.1 uncultured Roseburia sp.
AACTGTTCGCAAGAATTGCCGATACCCCTGCAAGGTTCTGGTACGGCTCCGCCTCCAGCGTCTCAAACTGAAAAATATTCGTTTCATCCAGAAAATTGCGCGGATCCATACAGTATGCGATAAATTCCGGGGAAGCGCAGACCCAGCCCGCCCCGTCGTAGCCGTACCATTTGTTCGTCGTCCAGTCATAGGCCGCCCCGTCCGTCGCCTTCCTCGCGTCATTGACCGCGGACTGTACCAGATTTTTTCCGGCTGCGCTTTCCTTTTCCACCGAAGTCTTCCAGTCCAGCCCGGTCATCACCGGTACAAACTGCCAGTCCGGATATTTGCGGTGCAATGCCAGAAGGGGCTGTGCGTAACTGTCCGGAAATCCCGCGGCCTTAAGCGCGGCAAGGTATTCCGCATCCGCCGCGCTGACCTCGGCAAAGGCCACAAGGTCTGACCGGATATACCCCGTCTGCTGTCCCGAAAAACGGATCTGATACCAGAGAAATCCGTCTGTCCCCGCCGTCTCGTCCGTAACCGTCACCGCCGTCCCCGCGCCGAGCGACGTGATCACCTCACCGTCAACCGGCGCCTTCCGCACCCGCGCCCCCTGGCTGACAGATGCCTGACGCTCCGTATACGCGTACGCAATGACCGAAAAATAACAAAATGAGATACAAACAACTGCCAGGGATATACCGATGGCAGTCGTCTTGTTTCCACTCTTTCTATTCTTCTTATCTGTCGTGCATTTCATCCTTTTCCTCTCATAGAAACCAAAACATGGCAATTCCGTTTCATTATATGAGATAATCCGGCATGCGTCAACTATAAAGTCAATTACTTTCTACGCGGGTGTAATCGTGAATATTGAGCAGCAGCAGAAGCGCCAGAAAGAGCCCCCACAGAATACCGATGCCTCCGATCAGCAGATGTACGTTATTCTTTGTAAGAGGGATCCCGGTAAATGCCAGCCCTCCGGCGATAATCCCGAATGATTCGATCAGCGCGATGACGGCGCAGACCACAATTTTTCCGGGGCAGAACGTCTTTTTCATAACCTCCTCCTCTCCTTCAGCGCCGCACGCACCGGAACGGCTGCATTCCCTCCATGCGGCTCTGATTGCAATCGCGATCAGTTACCCGGCCATTATCACACATCATGTGTCCAATAATATGGACATCCCGGAATCCTGTTTTCAAGAAACAAAAAGAACATCTGTCCCTTTCTGAACAGACGCTCTTTCTTCCGGTCACATTCTGATTGATTTTGTCAGGACTCCCTCCCCGTCAAACTGCGGGATAAAGCTCTCTTCCGCCGTCCTTCCCTCCTGGATAAACCCGCGCTCCACACCGATCCCAATCGCATAGCCGGTCACCGTTTCATACTCCCGCCGCGTGATTCTGCGGTTGATCGCGGGATATTCCGACAGCCATGGCATCGGCGTAAACTGATTTAAAATACTTAAATAAATGGTATCTCCGTATGTCTCATGGAGATAACGGATCACATTTTTCGCATCCGCAACGCATCCCGGCAGTACAAGAATGCGCACGATCGTGCCGCGCTCCATCAGCCCGTCCTCATTCCCGCCGGAAAATACGGCCGGACCGGTCTGACGCACCATTTCCGCCAGCGCGCTCTTCGCCCTCTCACTGTAATCTTCCGCATGGGAATACGCCAGGCCAAGCGCGGGATCCATATATTTAAAATCGGGCAGATAAATATCGATCAGCCCCTCAAGCCGACGGAGCGTATCCGCTTTTTCATAACCGCCGGTGTTGTAGACGACCGGAATGGAAAGTCCCTGATTCTTTGCGCTGATAAGCGCCCTTGCCACCTGGGGCACGAAATGCCCTGCCGTGACCAGATTGATATTGCAGGCGCCCGCTTCCTGCAGTTCCAGGAAAATCCAGGCCAGGCGCTCCTCCGATATCACAACTCCTGCCGCTCCGTCCGCAATCTTTTTGTTCTGGCAGAACACACAGTGCAGGGCGCAGCCGGAAAAGAACACCGTTCCCGAGCCTTTTTTCCCGGAAATGCACGGCTCTTCCCAGTAGTGGAGAGCCGCACGCGCAACCTTTATCTCCCATGTCTGGCCGCAGGCACCCGTCTCTCCCTGTGCACGCCGGGCGGCGCAGTTCCTCGGGCACAGCATGCATCGCTCCATCACGGCCTGCGCCTAATGGTGAAACAGGCGGATTCCGGTAAACGCCATCACCATTCCATATTTATCGCACGTCTCGATCACATGATCGTCGCGGATGGAGCCGCCCGGCTGCGCCACATATTCCACACCGCTTCTGTGCGCGCGCTCAATATTATCCCCGAACGGGAAAAAAGCGTCCGAACCAAGCGAAACCTTTGTATTTTTATCCAGCCATGCACGCTTTTCTTCCGCGGTAAACACCGGCGGCTTTTTGGTGAAGATTTCCTCCCATGCCCCGTCGGCGAGCACGTCCATATAGTCCTCTCCCATATACAGGTCGATCGCATTGTCCCGGTCCGCGCGTCTGATGCTGTCCTTAAACGGAAGAGAAAGTACCTGCGGGGACTGGCGCAGCCACCAGTTGTCCGCCTTCTGCCCCGCCAGCCTCGTGCAGTGGATGCGCGACTGCTGTCCCGCCCCGATGCCGACGGCCTGTCCGCCTTTTACATAGCAGACAGAATTGGACTGCGTATATTTTAATGTAATCATCGCAATTGCCAGGTCAATCCGCGCCTGCTCCGGAAGCTCCTTATTTTTCGTCACGATGTTGTCAAAGAAATGTCCGTCGATGGAAAGCTCGTTTCTCCCCTGCTCGAACGTAATGCCGAAAACCTCTTTGCGCTCGATCGCGCGCGGAACATACGCCGGGTCGATCTCAATCACATTATAACTGCCGTTCTTTTTTGCCTTAAGGATGGCAAGCGCTTCCTCGGTATATCCCGGCGCAATCACGCCGTCCGAAACCTCTCTTTTGATGACGAGGGCCGTCTCCCTGTCACACACATCCGAAAGGGAAATAAAGTCGCCGAAAGAAGACATGCGGTCGGCTCCCCGCGCGCGGATATAGGCATTCGCAAGC
>CANDFU010000320.1 GCA_947384095.1 uncultured Roseburia sp.
AAAAATAAGATGCTTTAGAGTATATTTCCCTTGTCGCATCTTATTTTACAATGAAGCGATTCGCCTCAAACCGGTGCTTAAACGCCCACGGCGGAACTGTCTCCGGGTCATAGTCGTCCGGAAAAACGAATGCCGTCTTTATATCCGGCCGCTTTTCGGGATAAATTCCCCTGCCGTCCGTAAAGTAGAGCAGCCCGGACAGATTTTTACACAGCCCGCTTTTCCTGAGTTCGTCGACATACGAAAACACCGGTCTGAAATCCGTTCCGCCTCCGCCCGTCAGCGTCAGGTCTGCCAAAAACCGGCGGAAATCCGTTTCACTGCAGATGACATTTTCCTTCTGCACCGCATTGTCACACTGCAAAATACGTATCCGGGCGTCGGAAAAAAAGCTGTCTCGCTGGTTTAAAATGCCGACCGTCTCCTCCAGAAACTGTTCCACAAGCGCCCCGCTGGTGGAGTAGCTGGTGTCGATGGCAATGACAAATTCCCGGATTTTTCTGCTCTCCCTGCTCTCTACCGGCTCAATAAAAGGCAGGTTTCCGTACAGCTTCAGCCCGTAAGTATAATAATTCAAATCAAACTCATCGGGGTCAGCGCGCAGCTCTTCCCTGAACACGGCAAATTTCTGCAGAAATTCCCGGTAGCTCCTCCTGTTTTTTTTCACGGCAAGCTGGGCTGTGAAAACGTCTTCGCCTTCTCTGGTTTCTTTTCCACGGCTCTCCTGCCCCAGCTGCGTCTGACGGGCAATTTTATTCCATCTGTCACGGTTCCCGACTGCCGCCTGCCGTCTGGCCTCGTTATCCTCGCGTTTTGGCCAGTATCTGTGATCGTCGGTGTAAAATTCCCGTTCCAGTTTTTCGATCTCGTCTTCCTCACAGGATAAAAGCATCCGGTAAACCACAGCCGCCGAGACGGCGGAATTATTTTCTTTTAATTCCGTATATATTTTTTCGCGTATCCAGCTTAAAATACGCCTGGTGCAGGGTTTTCCCATTCCGTCAATCGTGTATTCCACTGCGATATCGCATGCGATGTTCCACAGAGAAACGCGCGCGGGGGCGGACCAGACGTCCTCTGGAGCCGTCCACGGATGGGAAAAAATGCAGTGAAGAATGGTATGCAGATACAGCCGGTTGAGAAAAGGGGCATTTTGTTGAAAAACCCGCAGTACCTGTGCGGGCGAAACCGAAAGATATGCGCCGTCCGTGGCAAATGTCTGTATGGAATTATCTGTTTTATAAGGAAGCGCGGACAACGCGATATCCAGAAAACGCAGATCCAGATATATTTCGTTTCTGACAAATAACAGGATTTTTCCTGCCATCTCACTCTCCCACTCTTCCTGTGTCTGTATATGCCGCATCCCTTCTCCTTTTAAAAATCGTCAAACGTATACGGGTCCCCTTCTGTCTCCCGCGGAAAAAATTCTTCTTTCAGGCGCAAAAGACAGGCGGCCCCTTTGGCCCAGTCCGCTTCCCCGGCCGCCAGGACAGACTGCTCCAGGGCATCGCGCCCTGCCCATCCGTTTTCACATAAAAAGCGCACCAGCGCCGTATCCCTGGTTTTTACTGCCATCCGGCATATGACAGTGTCATGTTCCCGCAGGAAAGAGGCATATCTTTCCCGTGCCGGGGCGCTGAGGCCAAACGGATATCTGAGGCGGCACAACGCAAAACGACACAATGTCCCGACAGATTCCTCCACGCATGCCTTCGGAAAAATAAGATCGTATTGCGCGAAGTCCGCCACGTTATCCTTAAAACACTGCCTGGCCCTGAACCCCTCTCCCGTCACGCTCCGGCCGAACAGATGGGCCGGAGCGATCTCGTCGTAGCTCTCATAATATTCCGGAAAAAGCAGCTCCGCTTCCGTGTTTCCGTTCTTTTGAAATATGACCGTAATTTCCCAGGAGATCCGGCTTAAAATGGCACGGATTCCGCTTTTCTCCCCGGCGCCGCAGCGCAGAACGATCCGACACAGTTTCTGGCAGTTCATAAAAACATCGCTGCCCGGCGATTCCATGTGTTTTCCGACGGTAAGCACTTTAAGGGAAGAACAGTTGTAAAACGCCAGATTTCCGATTTTCTGCACGGTATCCGGGAGCGACACCGCTTCTACATATCTGCCCGAAAGTTCGTGCAGATCATCCGTTTCCCCGGTCTGTGAACACAGGAACGTCTCCGGAAGATGTCTGCTCTCCGAAAAGCAGTATGCTCCGATTTCCGTCAGCGGAACGCCCTCGATTTCGTCCGGCAGTACGACGGACGCCGCAAAGCCAAAAGCGCGCAGAAGCCTTGCGCCGCCCTCTGCCGTCTTTTCCCAGTAAACCCTCATTCCTTTGTTTTCAGAATCGCCATAAATTACAGCCATGGACTCATCCCTTCTTTCCCGTCAGAGCAACGGCGCAAACAATCTTAACACGCTCTGGGCCATGCGGATGACAAGATGCCGGTTCCTGCAGAATTCCGGCGTTATCTCTTCTGAGCAGGCAAAGGCTTCCAGAAAGTCTTCTTTTACCTGCGCCACGGCGCGTGACTGGTACAGAAAGACGCCGCACTCAAAATGCAGATAGAGACTGCGGAAATCCAGGTTCACGCTGCCGACGGTCGCGATCTTATCGTCGCTCACAAAACATTTCGCGTGGAGAAATCCAGGCGTATACTGATATATTTTTACGCCGCCGCGCAATAAAGGCGTGTAATACGACTGTGTGAGAAGAAAAATAATCTTTTTGTCCGGAATCCCCGGCGTGACAATCCGGACATCCACACCGCTTTTCGCCGCATTGCTGAGCGCCGTGAGCATCTCATTGTCGATGATCAGATACGGCGTAAAAATATAGACGTACTTTTCCGCGCGGTTTATGATGTTCAGATAAATATTTTCACCGACATATTCGTGGTCCAGCGGACTGTCGCCATACGGCTGCACAAACCCGTCGTCCGCAAACGGCCCGGTCTGATACACGGACGGCAGGAATGCCTTGTAGTCTTCCGTGGAACGGGTGATATAATTCCACATCTGAAGAAACATGGAAGTCAGA
>CANDFU010000321.1 GCA_947384095.1 uncultured Roseburia sp.
GTAACAGATGATTTTTCATATCGTGATAGATGCTGCGCACACGTTCTTCATCCCTGATCCGGTCTTTATAATAATTTTTTTGCATTTCCAGCTGCTGTACCCGATACGTGTTCTGCATTGCCTCACAGATATAAGACGCCAGATACATGCACCCGAAGCTGGAAAAAATGGATGCGCCGCAGATCGGATATACAATCACCGTATCTTCGGGCATAAAGTATATAATGGTAAAGATCGCCACAAAAGACGCCAGCATCAGCATATCTACAATCAGCCACATCCGCATATTTAAACGCGACGCTATTTTGGGCAGATGCTTTCTTAAAACCAGCCATGCCCCGATCCAGAACAATAACCGCAGGAATAACGAAGCGGTATGTATGGCTGTGTCGGCAAACATCAGTTCCCGCTCCGGTATCGTTTCCGCATAACCTGCCCTCGTCATGAAAAAAAAGAGCCGCCTGCCGATGTCCAGCATCAGATAGTTAACCGCAATCAGAGCAGGGTAAAACACCAGCAGAATCGATATTTTTTCCATCATCCTTCCACGATAAAAGGCAAAAACATACACAAAAAAGAACGCCATACACCCCAGAAGACTATCTAAATCATTCGAATAGATAATAAAATCGGCCAGATAGCCACATACAAGATACGCCGCGATCTTTACCCACAGATTTCCACGAAGCGGAAGAAACATTCTGATCATCCAGAAAAAAACAAACGTATATGCCCACGCAGACAAAAAAGACAACGTCTCCAGAAAATGTATCATAACAGGTCCCCCCAGTATTCCGCGAGTTTTTCCATAAATAGTTTCCTTTTCGGCTGACTGATGGGGATAATCTCGCCGGTAATCAATTCAATTTTCAGCTTATTGACATTCTTTACATAAAATAAATTTACAAGATAGCTGGTATGGCAGCGGATAAAACCTTTGCCCTGCAATTCCTGCTCCATCTCCTTCATGCTTTTATAACAGATAATCTCTTCCTGCTGTGCGTGCAGAAGCAGATTCCGGTTAAACGTTTCCACGTAACGCAGTGATTTCAGTGAAATTTTATATTTCCCGGTATCATTGGCAATCACTATGGCAGGATTGTCGTCACCCTGGTGCTTTTTCAGCCACTGATCCATTTCAGCCTTCAGACGGACATATTTCATCGGCTTAACGATATAGCCGGCCGCCTGATACTTGTAGCCCTCCAGACCATACCGGGCCATTGTAGTCAGAAAAATGATTCCTACCTTTTCATCCATCCGGCGGATATGCCCGGCAGCCCGCAGCCCATTCACCAGCCGCATCTGAATATCAAGGAAAATAAGATCGATGGTGGCATCATACTTTTCAATTAGCTCCATTCCGTCATAATAGGCAGTTATTTTGATCTCTTCACCGGTTTCGGCGGCGTATTGCTTTAATAAGCCGCTCAGGTATGCGACAAACTCCTTTTCGTCGTCGCAAATCGCTATGTGTATCATATTCTTTCTCTCCAGATACCTGTATTCTGGTGAATATTATACTGTACTCCGGTCCTATTCTCAATGGGTAAAATCCTATTGACAAAAACATAGCGGCCCGCTATACTGACTTTATCAATTAAACAATATCTTCGGGGCAGGGTGCGATTCCCTACCGGTGGTACAGCCCACGAGCCGCAAGGCATGATTCGGTGTGATTCCGAAGCCGACAGTACAGTCTGGATGAGAGAAGATGACAGCGTGCAGAATACCTGTATTCTGCATGGAAAAAGATGCTCCGGGTGTTTTTACATTCCGGATTTTTTTATGTGCAGGATCCCGATTCACGGCAGATTTTTTGACGAACGGATAACCATATCATTTGCAGAACTGCCGGGTCACATCCCTCTGCACAGATCGCTTTCCTCCGCACAGTCTTGCCCCGGACGATTTATCCGGGGCATTTTTATTATCCGCAGGAAAGATATCCTTCCCTGCACGATTTCCGGGAGGAAACAATTATGAATGACAAAGAATATATGCGGACGGCAATACGGCTTGCAGAACAGGGGACCGGATGGACGGCGCCCAATCCTCTGGTGGGCGCCGTCATTGTAAAAAACGGACGGATCATCGGACAGGGATGGCATGAAAAATATGGACAGCCGCATGCGGAGCGGAACGCACTGGCTTCCTGCACAGAATCCCCGAAAGGCGCCGATCTCTATGTGACACTCGAACCCTGCTGCCATCACGGAAAACAGCCGCCCTGCGTCGACGCCATTTTAAATGCCGGCATCCGGCGGGTAATCATCGGTTCCACAGACCCGAATCCGCTCGTAAACGGGAAAGGCGTCCGGATTCTGCGGGAACACGGCGTGGAGGTGGCGGAACACATTCTAAAAGAAGACTGTGACCGGCTGAACGAGATTTTTTTTCATTATATCCGGACCAGACGCCCTTTTGTGACGATGAAATACGCCATGACAATGGACGGCAAAATCGCAGCTGTTACAGGCGCTTCGAAATGGATTACAGGAGAAGCGGCCCGCACCCATGTGCACCGGCAGCGCCACCGCTTCACCGCAATCATGACAGGCGTCGGTACCGTGGTTGCAGACGATCCGCTTTTAACCTGCCGGATATCCGGCGGAAAAAATCCCGTCCGCATCCTCTGCGACACACACCTGCGCACACCGCTTACCGCCCGGGCCGTCTCCACCGCAGGACAGGTTCCGACCATCCTTGCCACCTGCTGCACAGACAGGAAAAGACACCTTCCCTACGAACAAAAGGGATGCCGCATCCTCTGCACAGATGAGAAAGACGGCCGGATTGATTTGCAGCAGCTTATGGAACGTCTCGGGCAGGAACAAATCGACAGCATCCTGCTGGAAGGGGGCGGCACCTTAAACTGGAATGCCCTGAAAAGCGGGATTGTGCAGAAAGTACAGGCGTATATCGCCCCGAAGCTGTTCGGCGGAAGGGATGCAAAAACCCCGGTGGAAGGAACGGGCGTTCCCACTCCTTCCGGAGATCGGAAGAGCACACGTCTGAACTCCAGTCACCTCTCGTCATC
>CANDFU010000322.1 GCA_947384095.1 uncultured Roseburia sp.
ACGCCCACATGTATCCATATGGAGTATCATAATGTGCTGCAAAATAATCGGGCCCGCAGACAGTTTTTACATGGATCTCTGCCTTAAAGCAGTCCCGGACCTGCCGTTTTACAAGATCCGACACCGTTTCCGCATCCATGCGGCATCTTTTGTCGATCAGCATTTCAAACTGCCATTGATTTTCTTCTCTCCGGGGCAGATACATGCTTTTCCAAAGACGCAGAAAACAGCCCTTTCCGATTGTAAAATGGCAGATCACGTCTTCATCCATGCGGCATGTCGAAAATGTGCCCGCCCAGATCCACTTTTCGGTATTCTCAGCCGGCCGCTCTGTCAGCCGGCTGCACCGTAAATCAATGATTCCGTCGACGTTTCTAAGGATTCCCTCTTCCGCCTGTCCCGCTTTTTCTTTCTCTATGACAATGTCTTCCAGACGCCCCGTCATGGCGGCCGTTTCCAGACAGACTGTTTTCGCGTCAATCTCCTTCCACAAATCCTGGCAAAGAACATGGTTGTCCAGAAACTGTGTATAGAAATATCCCGCAAAAACAGAAAAAGTTACATCGCGAACCGGCAGTACCGTATATAAAATCTCTTTGAAATCCGGATCGGTAATGCGTGCCTTTTCCAGATACCTCTCAAGCGTCATACTGGCAAATACCGCGGATTTTTTCACAGAGCCGCCGGACACGTCGAAATGATTCCGGATCAGCGCGCTCCATTCCTCTCCGACTGCTTCGATATCCCGAAACAATCTCTCTATCGCTTCGCGCCGTTCGGGAAAATATTCCTCCATCTCCCGCCGGAAAGAAGCTATCGAAGAATCACAGCAAAACCGTTTTCCTTCTCCGAATACGATTTGTATTTTTCTCATCCCGCACTCATACGTCTGCAGAGGCAGGCCCGCAGCATCGCAAAACTGCTTCAGGATCCCTGTCTGAATATCATTTGCAAAAAATGGAACGCACTCTCTCTCGTTCTCACAGTCCGTCACCCTGACAACCTTACAGGAATCCTTCAGCAGAAGCGCCAGAAGCTGCCCCGTCGGACCGTTCCCGATCACCGCAATCTTTTTCACACGACGCCTCCCAGCAAAATACTCGCCGTATTTCCCGCAAACGCATAGGAATTTGACATGGCATAAGAATATCTCAGTTTTGTCGCCTCCACAGGGAACAAATGTTTTTCACATCCCTCCATCGGTTCTGTCATCCCGACATTGGGCATGATTTCCCCGCTTTTCAGGCTAAGAAGCGTTGCGGCCATTTCAACGGCTCCGGCCGCCGCCAGGCAGTGGCCGATCATCGATTTATTTGTAGATACATACAGCCGGTCTTTGTCTTTAAAAAAACGGTTGACCGCATAGACTTCCATCTCGTCATTCAGACGGGTTCCCGTTCCATGTGCGTTGATATAGGAAATATCCTGCGGCCTCACATCCACATGCGCCATCGCCATATTCATGGATGCGATCGCTCCTTCCCCGGTCGGACTCGGGCTTGTCATATGAAAGGCGTCATTATTAATGCCATATCCCAAAATCTCTCCATAAACCGGCGCATTCCGCTTCCGGGCGGATTCCAGCGTCTCGATGACAAAAAAGGCCGCTCCCTCCCCGATATTGATTCCATCCCTTTTTCTGTCAAAAGGCCTGCATTTTTCTTCACTGAGCGATTTTAAAACGTTAAATCCCATACAGGAAAACTCCGTGAGCGGATCGGCGCCGCCGCAGATCACCAGTTCAGCCTTTTGCGTTCTGATCAGATCAAACGCGATTCCTGCGGCCGTCGTCCCCGCCGCACACGCCGACATCGTCGTGTAGCATCCCCCTTTTACCCCGCACTTTTTTTTCAGCCACGGTACAAAGGATGGAATCTGAACGAGCCATTCCGGCTCGTCTTTTCCCTCTCTCCTGTCGCTGATATACTTTAAAATCCTGCCGTTTGCCGCAAGCGACGTCGCAAATGCCAGATACCCCTTTTCACTGTATCCCGCCACGTCCTCCGCAGTCAGATCCGCGTCGGAAAACGCCTCGTCGATCGCCTTCTCCATCATATAATGAATCCGTTCTTTATCGGCGGGATCCCTGGTCAGATACGGATATTTTTCATCATCAATCTGCCCTACATATTCTGTCCGCAGCTTCCCCGCGTCAAACAGCGTGCATTTCTTCAGCCCTTTTTTTCCCGCAAGCGAATTATTAAAAAATTCTGTTTTCCCGGTTCCATTACTTGTGATAACCCCGATTCCCGTGACCACGACTCTCTTTTCTTTCATCTCACCCTATCCTCTGCAGATCAGTCCAGATCCGTGCCCTTAACCTCCCGGATGTAATCGGCAATCGATGACACGCTTCTGAAAACCGCCATATCCTCATCATTCATCTTGACATCAAACTTTTCCTTGAGTCCGACGACAAGCTCCAGCGCGTCTACGGAATCCAGCCCCAGTCCCTCATCCTCATCTGCGTACGACGCGAAAATAGGCGCGTCATAATCGACTTCCTCTGGATTGATATCATCCAGTCCCAACTTCTCAATAATCATTTCCAATACTTCAGCCTCTAAATGATCCATATTTCCCTCCTGAAATTGTCTCTGAGCGTGTCTGTTTCCTCTATTTCCTTTTAAAAGCATTCACCCGCAGCCGGATATCAACGGCCGCAGGGACGTCGCTTGTTAAAAGCGTTTCCCCCACATCTTAAAACTTACGGAATCTCCGGTATCTCTCCCGCGCAATGTCGCCGGGCCTTTTCCCCCGGTACCGGTACAAAAAGCCAGCAATCTCGTTTTCAAGCTCCGCACAGACGCGGTCCATATTTTCCACGGTTACCGGCTCCCCTTCCCGGATGACCTTATCTATAACCCCTGATCCATACAGATCGTCCGCCTCAAGCTTCATCTGCTGCGCCGCCTCGGGTGCCCTTGAATTATCCCTCCATAATATACTCGCATAGCTCTCGGGGGTCAGAATCGAATACACCGCGTTTTCCATCATCCAGACTTCATTTCCGACCCCCAGCGCAAGCGCCCCTCCGC
>CANDFU010000323.1 GCA_947384095.1 uncultured Roseburia sp.
CACCACCACTAAAACCTACACTCTTTCCCTACACGACGCTCTTCCGATCTAGATTTTTCACCTTTTTGTGATGGCGGGAAGTATCTGCCACTTTATCTTTATGTACCGTTTTGTCGTGTGAAAATGGCTGGTCTGCCTTTACAATACTTTTTTCCTTCTGACCTTATTATACAATAAAACGTTTGACATTAACAGACTTGATATGCGGGAACTTTTTTATATAATAGGGTCTGTATATGGAAAGGAGGTTTTTTGATGGACGAGAAAATCGTATTTAGCCGGGGTTCTTTTTTTCATGGGACGAAGGCGGACCTTATGACGGGAGATCTTCTCACGAAGGGATTTTTGTCCAACTATGCGGACAGGAAGGCAAAGTATGTATATTTTGCGGGAACGCTGGACGCGGCGGTCTGGGGGGCGGAACTGGCGGCCGGGGACGGCGCGCAGCGGATTTATGTCGTAGAGCCGACGGGGGAATTTGAGGATGATCCGAATGTGACGGATAAGAAGTTTCCAGGCAATCCGACAAAATCCTACCGCACGTTGTCGCCGTTAAAGATTGTCGGCGAGGTGGTCGGCTGGAACGGGCATTCGCCGGAGGCACTGCGGAATATGAGGGAGAATATTGAAAGACTGAGCAGCATGGGGATCGGGGCAGTCGAATAGTTTTTATTTCGTCCGGAAGTTTAAGGCCCGAAATCATACAAAAAGTAGTGTGCAAATATGTTCTGCGTGATATAATGGCAGAGAGGGAAGGACAGAAAGACTGGATTATGAAGTAAAGTCCTGCATTTTAGAAATGCGGCAATCAAAAAAATGGATGCACACGGAGGTAAAAATGAGATACTTTCTGGAGAATGAAGTTCTGGCTGTGGAAATCGATTCCTTTGGCGCTGAGTTAAAGTCTGTGAAACGGAAGGCGGACGGGCGCGAGTATATGTGGCACGCGGACCCGGCGTACTGGGGACGTACGTCCCCGGTCCTCTTTCCGTTTGTGGGAAGTGTGAAAAATAAGGAGTACCGCTATGAAGGGAAGGCTTATGAGATGGGGCAGCATGGGTTTGCGCGGGATATGGAGTTTTCGTGTGAGTCGGAGGGAAAGAATGTTATCTGGTTTGCGCTTTCCTCGACGGACGGGACGTATGAAAAATATCCGTTTGCATTCCGCCTGCACATCGGATATGAGCTTTCGGGGAATGAAGTGAAGGTCCTCTGGAAAGTCGAGAATACGGACGAAAAGACGATGTATTTTTCGATCGGAGCGCATCCGGCATTTCTCTGCCCGGTTCACGGTGAGGCGGACAAGCTGGGATATGGCCTGAGATTCGGCGGGCTTTCATCGGAATTGCACCACCACGGCAACACTGCGGACGGAATGGCAGTGATGGAAGATGAAGTGCTGCCGCTTGCGGACGGTGTTGTACGTTTCACGCCTGGATTTTTTGACAAATGCACCTATATGGTGGAAGGTGAGCAGACGAAAGAAGTTTCTCTTCTGGACAAAGACGGCAGAGCCTACGTGACGGTTCTGTTCGATGCGCCGTTGTTTGCGATCTGGTCTCCGGAGGGAAAAAACGCGCCGTTTGTCTGCATTGAGCCGTGGTACGGAAGGTGTGACGCGCAGGATTTTGACGGAAGCTTACAGGAGCGCGCGTACGGAAACGCACTTTCGGCGGGGGACTGTTTTGCGGCCGGATATCGCATGCTGTTTTTCTGAACCCGTAAACATATTACCGGTTTTCTGTGCATATATTGTGATATATCACAGTTGAGACAGGTTGGGATGCGATGAATCTGAAACATAAAATGAAATCCAGGGATGCAAAGAGTAATCCGGTCACGGCGGTGTGCGCGGCAGTTTTCGTGATGTTTATAATAAGCGGGCTTCTGCTCCTGCTTCTGGCGATGCTTCTTTATAAGATGGAGCTGGAAGAGCCCGCCGTCCGGATCGGTATTATTGTAATCTATGTCCTGGCCGGCATTGCGGGCGGTTTTCTGACGGGGAAAATCATGCGGGAGCAGAAATATCTGTGGGGACTTGCGGCGGGAATGATTTATTTCGTGCTTTTGTTTGCGGTATCCGCAGCGGTCCGCGGCGGGTTTGATCTGGATCTGACACGGGCGGCGACGACGATGATACTCTGCGGGGCATCGGGGATGGCAGGCGGGATGATCAGTTAATACGTCTGAAAGGTTTGATTTTGGGAAAAGGAGTACAACAGAAAAACGGGATGAGAAGCAAAAAAATAGCGATCTGCATGCTGCTGGCCTGCGTCTGCCTCGGCGGTTGTGGAAAAGATGCGGTTGAAGAAAAAGCGACGGGGACGGATAACGCGGTTCGGATACAGGCGGATACGGAAAATGGCGGAGCGGATGCGGGGAAACCGGGGGAGCGGGACACGGGTGAACCGGAGGAGACGCCGCGGCCGGAAGAGCGGGACACAGGTGAACCGGAGGAGACGCCGCGGACAGAAGAGGGCATGGAAAACGGCGATACAGTGAGTTCCGAAAACGTGGATTTGTCCGGAGACACGCAGGTCCCGGAAGAGAATAAGTCTTTGCAGGGGCGGACGACGGAGAGTACGCAGGCGCCGGACGGAGAGTACGCAGAGAGCCTGGCGCCCGCGCCGGATGACGCGCCTGCGGACGGCGGAGCGGATGCGTCCATGAACGAGGGGAATCAGCGGCTGATTGTGATCGACGCCGGGCACCAGGCCCACGGCAATCCCGAAAAGGAACCGGTCGCGCCGGGGGCGTCCGAGCAGAAGGCGAAGGTCGCATCCGGAACGCGGGGCGTGGCAAGCGGGCTTGCGGAGTATGAGCTGACGCTTGCGGTTTCGCTGAAATTACAGGCGGAGCTTGAGCGGCGCGGCTATTCCGTGATGATGGTGCGCACGACTAACGATGTCAATATCAGCAACAGCGAGCGCGCGACGGTCGCAAACAATGCGGATGCGGACGCGTTTATCCGTATCCACGCAAACGGTTCCGAGGATCCGTCCGTAAACGGGATCATGACGATCTGTCAGACG
>CANDFU010000324.1 GCA_947384095.1 uncultured Roseburia sp.
TTTTCGCTCATATCCATCTCCTTTATCATTCACCGCATAATCAATATCGCTGTGCGGTCCGAACTACTCCCTTGAACCGCACAGCCGCCTTTATCCGTATCTTCTAATTTTCTGTTTTGTAAGTGTCCACATTATCTTTCGTCACCAGAACGCATCCGGTATCCACCCGCTCCGGTATCTCTTCTCCGTTCAGAAGATCCACCATATACTGTACGGATAAATATCCTCCGTTCACCGGCCTCTGCGCGATCGTCCCATAGATCTCGCCGTTGCGGATCAGATCCAGAGTCTGGTCCAGGTCGTCAAAACCGATCAGAAGAATCTCGCCTGTACGTCCCTGCTCTTTAATGGCCTGCGCCGCACCGATCATATCATTTGAAGTTGTTCCCAGCATTGCATTCATCTCAGGATATGTCTGGAGCATGGATTGCGCTTTCTGGGTTGCCTGTCCCAAGTCTGTATTTGCCGCTTCAACCGCAAGAATATTCATCTTATCATTTCCTTCAAATGCGTTATTAACGCCATCCACACGCTGATTCACATTCTCACTGTCCAGCGCTCCCGTGATAATCCCTACATTTGCCTCTCCATTCATCGCCTCGATCAGTGCATTTCCAAGAGTCTCTCCGGCAACCGTATTTTCCGTACCGATAAAGCTGGAGCGTTTACTGTCGGGAGAATCCGCGTCCAGACAAATCACCGGAATTCCTTCCTCTACCGCCCTGTCGATGACCGGAATAAACGCATTGGCATCCAGAGAGGCAACGATAATCCCGTCCGCCTTATTTGCAATGGCCGCTTCCATCATCTGAATCTGCTGCTGGGTATCAATTTTGGATGGTCCCACGAAGTCCAATGTCACGCCAAAATCAGCCGCTGCACTGTCGAGTCCTTCTTTCACATCAGTCCAGTAAGAAAGACCTATATTGGGACAGATGAAACTTATTTTGTATGCCTCTCCTTCACCTGCACCTTCCGGCTCCTCACTTTCTTCCGCTGCGCTGTTTTCCGCCTCCTCCGTCTCCTCAGCCGGTGCAGGTGTGGACTCAGTAGAATTATTCCCGCATCCTCCGATTACCATTACGATAGACGCGCTTATCAACAGTGCCAAAAATTTCTTTTTCATTGATGTTCCTCCTTTATTGTTTTTTGGTAAACGATTACGTAAACGATTAACATTAGATTATCCAAATTATTCGAATCTGTCAATTGTTATTTTTGACAAATTTGAATAAATTATTTGTGAAAAACAGAGAAAACAAATTCATTTTTAATAAAATCTATAAATAGAAATTGACTTTTTGCTTTTTGGTGTTTACAATAATTTGGTGAAAACATAGGATAAGTAATCGATTAAATTTTTTTGACTGATTTTTACGGAAAAGAGGATTTGTATGAAAGCAACGATCAGCGATGTCGCAAAACATGCCGGTGTTTCTACGGCAACGGTAAGCCATGTAATCAATAACACCAGATTTGTTTCTGATTCTACCCGTAAAAAAGTTATGGACAGCATTGCTGCTTTAGATTACAGTCCGAATGAAATGGCACGCATCCTGAAAACCGGGAAAAAAAATCTGATTGGTTTTATCGTCCCTGATATCTCAAATGAATATTTCGCCGCCCTCATCGAGGAGGTGGAACGGGTCATCAGCAGAAAATCCTACAAATTAATTGTCACCAACACGCGGGAAAATGAACAAAATGAATTGGACAGCATTAAAACTTTGACAAGCGGTATGGTAGACGGCCTGATTCTCGCCAGCACTGCCCGAAAATTCGCCACTCTGCAGGAAGCAATACCGGATGACTTTCCTGTTGTGCTGGTGGACAGAACTTTCCCGGACTGTACCTTTCACAGCCTGACCATCTCAAATCACAGCGCCGTGTATCAGGGCGTCCGCGAAATGATCGACAGAGGTCATACAAAAATCGGATATATCGCCGGGCTGCAACATATTTCTACTGCCAACGAACGTCTGCAGGCCTACAAAGCCGCCTTAACTGACTGTAATATTCCGGTCCGCAGCGAATTGATCTGTTTCGGTGATTCCATGCATAACAGTGCTTCCGCATATGTGGGGACCCTGTTGGAACACGGCTGCAGCGCTATTGCCATATCCAATAATGCCATGGCGGAGGATGTCATCTATTATTGTCATAAACACGGTATCGTTATCGGCAAAGATATCGATCTGCTCACTTCCAATTTAGATGACCGACGTTATTATTACCTTGGCAAAATGGGCTATGTCCGTCAGCCTGCTCTGGAACTTGCCCGCGCTGCCGGAGAACAGATCATGGAATGTATAGTCAACCCCTCCTCGCCCGCCAAAGATAAAATTTTCCAGGCCAGCTATGTAGAGATCGGAAACTAAAAGAATCTCTCTGAAAATATATCTTCCACACGACACAGGAAGCCGCTGCAGGCGCAGACAGTCTGTTCATCTGTTTTGCAGCGGCTTTTTAAATGATATCATATATTTCATTTCTTAATCTGACGGCACTACCCCATAATCTCTATCACCTCTCTGCGGTAATCCGAAAATGACTCCGTGCCATCCTTCGTAACAAGGAACCCGTCCTCGATCCGCATACCGATCCGGTTCTCATCGTCCCCCAGATAAACGCATGTGCAGAATGTCATCCCCTCCTCCAGCAGGTAATCCGAATTGGACTCGATCCAGGGATACTCGCCCTCCATCAGGCCGGTACCGTGGCAGGGTCCGTATAAAATATGCTCTTCATATCCCAGCTCTTTCAGGGTATTATAGTGTGCGTCGCTCACCTCTTTCGCGTTGACCCCCGCTTTGGCTGTTTCCAAAATGGCTCTCTGCGCCGCAAGTCCCGCTTCGATCA
The DNA here is from genome assembly GCA_947384095.1 of uncultured Roseburia sp. Classification (GTDB taxonomy): domain Bacteria; phylum Bacillota; class Clostridia; order Lachnospirales; family Lachnospiraceae; genus Roseburia. The sequence goes on from CANDFU010000324.1 coordinate 2,860, forward strand.
GGCCTCTCTGTTCCTCCGTCGCTTTTCCGATCACCACCGGCCGCCCCATCGTCGAGGCATACCCTTCATAACGGGTGCCCACCTGTATATGTACCAGATCGCCCGGCTCGATCACCTTATTTCGGCATCTGCTGATGGCCTGATTGGAGTCCTT
>CANDFU010000325.1 GCA_947384095.1 uncultured Roseburia sp.
CAGAATCGTGTCCGCCGCAATCTGCGCACAGACTCTGCCGGTATTCATTCTCCCGATCCCGTCAGCCAGAACTGCCATTGTCCCTGCGCCGCTTGCTTCCACCAGCGCCACATCCGCCTGCAGCTCCCGGTTTCCGGTTGTCTGACATACACCGGACGCCCCCGGAAAACGGCCGGCGCCCGCCGGAAAAAAGCGGATCCTGCCGTCCTGCGCCATCCGCCAGGACAGCCAGAGCCGGATGAACACTGCGGCGGCCAGACTGAGAAAAACTGTGATTCCAAGAATATCCACGCCCGTCATTTTTACCTCCTATGCCGCCTGTGGCGCAAACACTGCCGGCCGGCGCCCAGAAATTCTTCTCACACTTCGTCCCAGGAGAAATTGGCGCCGCACAGTGGGACAAATAAAAACCGGCTCTTCCCAAGACCGATCGTATCATATGGCTTGAGCTCCATCGGCACATAGACCGGTTCCTCGTTTAAATACGCCAGGCCGGCGGAATCCCCCGGCAGAAGCATCGAATTGAGCTTTACGGGATCATATACGATAATGGCGTGATTCTTCCGATTGATCTCATTATCGCCCAGAATCTGAATATCCATCTCATCCCCGCGCCCTACAAAATTTTTGCCCCGGTAGATTTTATAATCCGCCCCAACCCTGGCGCCCTCAATGCAGACAATCCACCCGCACACCGGCCGGACATCCTCCGCCAGGATTTCCACGGGAGGCTCAAACCCGGCCGGCTTTCCGGCCTCCTTTTCCTCTTTCAGCTTCATATTGCAGTAAGGGCATATCTTTCCATAGCGTCTCGCGTTATACACATGTCCGTTTGGGCATCTATCCAGACTCATCCTGCTTAACTCTCCTATCTGATTCCTCGGTTCCCGCCTATGACAGCAGAAGCCTTGTATTGGCAATATAGAGCACGTCGCCCGCCGTCACCTGGCAGGGGCGGCCCATCACCCTGTAACACTCTCCGTCTTCCACCTTGCGCACTCTCACGCCGTTGTGAGAATCAAGATCTTCCACATACCATCTGTCCAGACAGAAATTTAATACTGCATGCTGAAAATCAACCAGACTGCCGTATTCACAGTCCGCCAGGTCCACATCAACCGGTCCCTCTCCGCCCGACTTTCCGATGACAAGCGCCGTCCTCCCTCCCATATCCCAGGAGCGGACCGGTTTATCCGCCTCATCCAGAAGAATCAGCCTTCCGGTCAGAAAGCCTTCTTCCTGCACCACATGCGCTCCTGCGCGCCTTAATAAAAGGCCGTACAGGTCGGCTCCCGCCAGCACCAGAAGAAACAATGCCGCCAGAAAAACCGGCGGGAGCCATTTCCGGTCCCGCATCTGTGTGAAAAGGAGAACCATCAGTATCACATCGCACAACACAATGACGGCGTCCGAAGCCGTTCGGATCGTCCTGTTTTCATTCATCTGCGGCCCTCCTCCTCTCTTCCCTGCACACCCCGGACTCGTGAAAAGAAAGATGCAAACACTTCCTCCGGTTTTGCGGCGCCGGCCGGTGCCGGCCCTTCCGCCTGGAATGTTTCCATCCCCTTCCCCGGCGTAAAACCGAAAAAACGCTCAAACGGGCTCCTATCTTCCGCTGCGCTCCCTCCCGCCGGCCGACGTTTCGCACTCTCTGCTTTTTTTGCATTTTCTCCGGCGCCCCTGCGTTTCCCGTCGTACTTCCTGCGGCGTTCTTCATCCCCAAGGCACTGGTACGCCTCCTGGATCTCATACATGCGCCGCGTCTTTTCCCCGTCGCCGGACACCACGTCCGGGTGATAAACCTTTGCAAGCCTGCGGTATGCCTTTTTGATCTCCGATGCATCCGCCTGTTCCGATACGCCCAGTATTTCGTAGTAATCTTTCATTCCCGCATCCTCTCCTGCGTGCCGGAGCCGGAAATCCGGCACACTTCCCGCAACCACAAAACGGGCTGCCCTTTTACAGGCAGCCCTTCTTCCTTGTGAGGGCACGCCCAGGCTTTACCGGACCGCCTGTATGTTACACGCTGTATCCGCCCTCGACAGCAATCTGTGCCATCTTATCTTTTTTCTGTTTGATGATCAGGGTAAACGTACCGACGCCTTCGACATCGCCGTAATCTTCCTTATAGTCCACGACAAATGCGTTGGGATACGTATATTTGCGGACCACCTGGGACGCTGCAATCACTTCCACGCTGACTTTGCGGTAACAGTCAGATTTTTCCGCCGGAACCAGCGCCCACAATCCCAGTTGTCTTGTGCTGTCAAACGGGTCGCCGTCCACCGCAGTCAATATCTTTCCTGTGATCGTCACGGTACTGCCCATATCGGTGGAACGCGCATTGCTGTCATGGGGAATATCTGTCCTGAACTTTACCCCGGTAATCCCTGTCGTTCCCAGTTCAATCGTTGTCGGTCCTTCTACTTTCAATGTAAATCCCATAATCGTTCCTTCCTTTCTGCACTTTTTTTATTCGCCGCTGAAACCGCCCTCAAATTTCAGGTTTACCATCTTATCTTTCTTTTGTTTGATCAGCAGTGTAAATACGCCTGTTCCCGTCTCGTCCGTAAAATCCTCATCGTAATCGACGACAAAAGCATTTGGTATCGTCACCTGGCGGACTACCTGAGACGCATTTACCACATCGATCTGCACTCTGCGGTAACAGTCGGAATTTTCTGCAGGCACCAGAGACCACCTTGCAATCTTACTCGTGTCGTCCGCCGCTTCCCCGTCCACCGCTGCCAGGATCTTTCCTTTGATGAGTACGGTAGAACCCAGATCCGTCGATCTCGCATTGGAGTCATGAGGGATATCCGCACCGAACTTTACGCTGACGATGCTTGTCTCCGGCAGGCTGATCGATTCATTTCCTTCAATTTTCAAACGTAATCCCATTTTTTTGTCCTCCTGTTTTTTTCTTTTTTATATATGGCGGTAAAACTGCAGGCATGGCCTTCCGGCAGTTTTGCCGTGTATATACGCTAGCGCTCCCCTGCCTTG
>CANDFU010000326.1 GCA_947384095.1 uncultured Roseburia sp.
AGACAATATTGTATTTTTTGGCGGAGCCGGCGTCTCCACAGAGAGCGGTATCCCCGATTTCCGGAGCGTGGACGGACTTTACAATCAAAAATATGACTATCCGCCCGAGACCATATTAAGCCATTCTTTTTATCTGAAAAATAAAGAAGAGTTTTACCGTTTTTACCGGGACAAACTGCTCTGCCTTGACGCAAAACCGAACACAACCCATTACAGGCTGGCGGAACTGGAGGCCGCCGGAAAAGTCAGGGCCGTTATCACACAGAATATCGACGGGCTGCACCAGCTTGCAGGAAGCAGAAAAGTCCTTGAACTGCACGGCAGTGTCCATCGGAACTTCTGCCGCAAATGCGGAAAGGGATTTGACGCAGAATATATGTTAAACGCAGTGGCAAAGGTTCCTCTCTGTGATAAGTGCGGCGGAGACATCAAACCCGACGTCGTGCTCTATGAAGAAGGACTTGACCGCAGGACGCTCGATGACGCCGTATCTTATATCAGCAACGCCGATATGCTGATTATCGGCGGAACATCGCTGGCCGTCTACCCTGCCGCAGGACTTATCGATTATTACCAGGGCAGCCGCCTGGTGCTGATCAACAAATCAACAACGCCCATGGACAGCCGCGCCGACCTGCTGATAAAGGCCGGACTCGGCGAAGTCTTTGAGCAGATCAAAATCTGAACCCGGACAACATCGCAAGGAGGATTCCCATGTCAGTATACGAAAGGACAGATATCTACGACCTGCTGGAAGATGAAAACAAATACAGCGCCGTCAAAAAGCACTGGGCCACAATTCTGGAAGGAAAACAGATTCATTCCCTGCTTGACGTCAGCATCGGAACCGGAAATATGACGCTGCCGCTCGCCGAACTGGACGTAAAGCTTTACGGTTCGGACTTAAGCAAAGAGATGCTGGAAAAATGCGCCATAAAAGCAAAAAACCGCGCGCTGGAAATCGACTTACGGAAAAGCGATTTCAGGGAACTTAATTTAAATTTCAAAGAAACGTTCGACTGCGTCGCCAGCACCGGAAACTCCCTTCCTCATGTGACAAACGAAGAAATCACAGCCGTTCTGGAACAGATGGACGCACACATCCGTAAAGGCGGCTATCTCTATTATGACATGCGCAACTGGGACAAAATCCTGCGCGAAAAAAACCGGTTTTACCTCTATAACCCTGTATTTAAAAACGATATAAGAATCAATCTGACCCAGGTGTGGGATTACAATCCGGATTCCTCCATGACGTTTCATCTCCTGTATACTTTTGAAAAAGAAAACGTCATCATACAGAAAGAACAGTTCGACGAGCTCTATTTCCCCGTCCGGCAGGAGATTCTGATTCACAGGCTAAAACAGCTTGGCTATAAAAACATTCAGATACTGTGCCATCCGGCCTACTTTGCGGACGCCGACTTAGACCGGGTGGACTGGTATTGTGTGATTGCACAGAAACCTTCCTGCTGATTTTGCCATACTTTCAAATGAAGAGGGGGGACTGTGCTCACGTATCCCATTTCTGACTTTTTACGGTACTTACGGAGGTTTTTATGGATCGATACAATGTGGGCGACGTTGTTCGTCTGAAAAAGAAACATCCCTGCGGCAGCAGCGAATGGGAAGTTCTGCGCGTCGGCGCTGATTTCCGGTTAAAATGCCTTGGATGCGGGCATCAGATTATGATCGCGCGAAAGCTTGTAGAAAAAAACACAAAAGAAATTCATAAAAAAGAAGAAGCCTGACAGACCTGTCTCAAAAGATCGCGCGGGGCGCTCAGCGCCCCAGCAGTTCAAGCAGTTCTTCTCTCGAAAAAGAAATCGTCCCCATCCCTTCCCCTTCCATAACCTGTTCCGCCAGAAGGCGTTTGCGCTCCTGGATCTGAATTATCTTTTCCTCGATCGTTCCCTCGGAAACCAATTTATAGACCGTCACAACGCGCTTCTGCCCGATCCGGTGTGCGCGGTCCGTCGCCTGATCCTGGACGGCCACGTTCCACCACGGATCATAATGAATGACAATATCCGCCGCCGTCAGATTAAGGCCCGTGCCCCCCGCCTTTAAAGAAATACAGAACACCGGAACATCATCCCGATGAAACCGTTCTACCATCTGCATGCGTTTCTCCTTGCCCACCGAGCCAGTCAGCATATAGTAAGAGATCCCCGCTGCGTCAAGCCGCCCGGCAAGCCGTTTCAGCATGGTCGTAAACTGGGAAAACAACAATATTTTGTGACCGCCGTCCACTGCTTTCCGAATCAGATCAAGACATACCTCCGTCTTCGCGGACTCTCCTTTATAATCTTCAAACAAAAGCGCGGGATCGCAACAGATCTGCCGCAATTTTGTCAGCTCAGCAAGAATCTGCATCCGCTCCGCCCCGAAATCCTTCTCCGTGGATTCTTCAAGCCGTCTGCGCATGCGCAGGGCATGCGCGTCATAGAGAGCCGCCTGTTCTTCATTCATCCGGGCAAAAATATGCTCCTCCAGCTTTTCGGGCAGATCCTTTAATACATCGCTTTTTAGACGGCGCAACACAAACGGACGAATCATACGCTGCAGGCGCTCCATTTTATTTACATCTGAATCTGAAATAATGGGAAGCTCAATTTCCTCCCGGAACCGCTGGTATGAATACAAAAATCCAGGCATCAGGTAATCAAAAATACTCCACAGTTCCCCCAGGCGATTTTCAATCGGTGTTCCGGTAAGCGCCAGCCGGAATACAGCCGGTATTTTTTTCACGCCTTTGGCCGCCTGTGTTCCAGGATTTTTGACATACTGCGCTTCATCAATCACCTGAATGGCAAACATTATATTTTCATATGCGTCTGCGTCGCGCTTAAGAAGATCATAAGAAGTAATCAGGATCTGCCCTTCCCTCGTCTGCCGGATACGCTGTAAACGCTCGGCGGCAGGCCCGACAATCACAGCGACAGACAGCTCCGGCGCAAAACGCCCGATTTCTTTCTGCCAGTTATAGACAAGGGACGCCG
>CANDFU010000327.1 GCA_947384095.1 uncultured Roseburia sp.
ATATATTTATGTTCCTGACGGTCATTTTCTCTGTCAGGTATTCAGAAAGGAGCCGCAAGGTATTATGAAAATTATATGTTCCAGATCCGATTTACTGCACGGTGTCAATATCGTATCAAAAGCTGTCCCGACAAGGACAACGATGGCTATTCTGGAATGCATCTTAATTGACGCTTCGGCCAATGAGATTAAACTGACAGCCAATGATATGGAACTTGGAATTGAAACGAAAATAGAAGGAACGATTGAAGAACGTGGAATTATTGCCATTGATGCAAAAATCTTTTCCGAAATAGTGCGCAAGCTCCCGGACAATAATGTGGCCATTGAGACAGATGCAGCTTTTCAGACGACCATTACATGTGAAAAAGCAAGATTTAATATAGCAGGAAGAGCCGGTGACGACTTTTCCTATCTTCCCTATATTGAAAAAAATGAAACAATTACAATGTCCCAGTTTACATTGAAAGAAGTAATACGTCAGACTATTTTTTCAATTGCGGATAATGATAACAATAAAATTATGACAGGTGAACTGTTTGAGATCCGGGATAACATGCTTAAAGTAGTTTCACTTGACGGACATCGCATTTCTATCCGCAATATAGAGCTCAGAGAACACAATAATGCAAAGAAGGTAATTGTTCCCGGAAAGACGCTTCAGGAAGTCAGTAAGATTCTGCCTGGAAGTTCTGAGGATGAAGTTCACGTTTTTCTCACGGAAAATCATATTGTGTTTGAATTTAATGATACGACAGTTGTATCCAGACTGATTGAAGGGGAATATTTCAGAATTGAACAGATGCTTTCATCCGATTATGAGACAAAGATCAGGATAAACCGGCGGGAATTATTGGATTGTATTGATCGCGCAACGCTTCTGGTAAAAGAAGGGGATAAAAAACCGATCATTATGAATATCACGGATGAAAGTATGGAATTGAAAATAAATTCTTTTCTCGGTTCCATGAAGGAGGAGATCGATATCGCAAAGGAGGGAAAAGATATCCTGATCGGATTTAATCCCAAATTTTTTATCGATGCGCTCAGAGTGATTGATGATGAGGAAGTGACTCTTTATATGGTAAATCCGAAGGCGCCATGTTTTATCAAAGATGAGGAAGGAACTTTTATTTATCTGATTCTTCCTGTAAACTTTAACAATGCGGCGTAAGCTGTATGCTGACGGAAACAGATATGATACGGAGGAAACCATGACAGAGATAAAGATCAGAGAAGAAGACGAGTTTATAAAACTTGGGCAGGCTTTAAAAAAAGCGGGGCTTGTCAGTACCGGTGCGGACGCAAAGGCAGTTATTCTGGAGGGATTAGTGCAGGTCAACGGAGAAACGGTACTTCAGCGTGGCAAAAAATTGTACGACGGAGACGTGATCTCCTATGAAAAAAATACGGTAAAGATCAGAAAATGAATATCAGATCAATCGAGTTAAAAAATTTTCGGAATTATGAAGATTTGAAAATTTCTTTTGACGCGGGTACCAATATTCTGTCTGGCGACAATGCACAGGGGAAAACAAATATTCTTGAGGCTGTCTATCTGTGTGGAACGACGAAGTCGCACAGAGGAAGCAGAGATAAAGAAATGATTCGCTTTGGGGCAGATGAGGCGCATATTCGCGTCGTTCTCGTTCGATCCGGAAAAGAATATCAGATTGATATGCACTTAAAAAACGGCCGGTCCAAGGGAATCGCCGTCAATCGGCTTCCGATACGGAAGGCAGGGGAATTGTTCGGGATTCTGAACATTGTTTTTTTTTCACCGGAGGATCTTAATATCATCAAAAGCGGACCGGCGGAGCGGCGGCGGTTTCTTGACACGGAGCTGTGCCAGCTTGATCGGATTTATCTGTCTGACCTGACCAATTATAACAAAATACTGAATCAGAGGAATAAATTGTTAAAAGATATCGTTTACCGGCCGGATTTACAGGATACACTCCAGGTATGGGATATGCAGCTTATCGACACGGGAAGGCGGATCATCCGCAGGAGAAAACAATTTGTTGATGAACTCAGAGAGCTTGTTCGTGATATTCACTACAGGATATCGGGGGAAAAGGAGGAACTGCTGATCCGGTATGAACCGAATGTGAAAGAAAGCCTGTTTGAAGAAGAATTAAACCGGATCCGATTAAGAGATCTGAAATTATGCCAGACTTCCGTGGGACCGCACCGGGATGATCTGTTGTTTTCCATACGGGATGCAGATCTGCGGAAGTTTGGTTCCCAGGGGCTCCTGCTGGACGATGTACTGTCGGAATTGGACAGTAACCGTCAGAATTACTTATTGAACAATATCTGTAATATACAGACCGTGATCACCTGTACGGGGCTGGATGAATTTGTCAGAAACCGTTTTCAGATCAATAAGGTTTTTGAGGTGATAAACGGACAGATTTTCGAAAAAGGATTACTGGATTCCGTTCAGTAGAGATGGAGGGAAACATGGGTACAGAAAATGAATATGGAGCTGATCAGATACAGATTTTAGAGGGACTTGAGGCAGTGCGCAAAAGGCCGGGTATGTACATCGGAAGCACCTCTGCGCGCGGACTCCATCATCTTGTCTATGAGATCGTGGACAATGCCGTGGACGAGGCGCTTGCCGGATACTGTAAAAATATTACCGTGACGATCAATCCGGACAATTCAGTCACGGTTGAAGACGACGGGCGCGGTATTCCGGTCGGGATGAACCATAAAGCCGGAAAGTCGGCGTTGGAGGTAGTCTATACCGTACTTCACGCCGGGGGAAAATTTGGCGGCGGCGGATATAAAGTGTCCGGCGGGCTGCACGGTGTGGGCGCCTCGGTGGTGAACGCGCTGTCTTCGGTCTTAAGCGTTGAAGTTTACAGTTCGGGAAAAGTTTATTTTCAGAGTTATAAAATCGGAAAACCAGACGAACCTGTGAGGGTAATTGACGACTGCGAACTGGAGAAACATGGAGATCGGAAGAGCACACGTCTGAACTCCA
>CANDFU010000328.1 GCA_947384095.1 uncultured Roseburia sp.
GACGCTCCCGCCAGATCCATTGCCCCCTTCTGTACGCTCTCCGCATTGCTGTCAATATCCCGCATCGCAGCGCTCAGAGATTGTACGATACCCTGGAAAGAATGGCTGATCTGCGCAAAATCACCTTTAAATTCTCCATCGACATTGATCAGGAAATTCCCATCCGATAATTCCGCCAGTTGATTATCAATTTCGGAAATAACGACCTTCAGATCCTGAATCGTCTCAGCAAGGCAGTACATCAGAGTCGCAGTCTCATCATTGCTTTCCGGTACAGGCGTATCGGAATGAAGGTCACCCGCCGCCAGAAGTTCAAGCCGCTCTACTACTGCCGCGATCGGCCTTACAACATTTTTACCAAGACGTATTCCATTTTTAATGCCAAATATGGTAAAGGCTATAACAAAAATGACAGTGACCGCCAGCGACAAAAAGAACATTCCCAGAAATTCATTCCGGACAGCAGCAACACCGATGCTCCATCCGTTCATACCCGGAACCGGCGAATACGCGACTACTTTCGTCGCACCGCCATATGAATAAGTACCCGTTCCGTTTTCTCCCGCTACCATCTTCTTACAGATCGCACTGTATTTTTTCAGCTTCGGATTCGAGTCGCCAAGTGCAACACTGTCTTCCACACCGACGAGCGTCGAATCGATATCCGCGATCGTAATACCATTCGCATCGAGCATGAAAGCCGTACCGCCTTCTCCTACCTTAATAGAACGTATGATGTCATTCAGAAATTCTCCGTCCGGTACATAAACGACCGCACCGATTGGCGTCGTTCCGGGAATACCGCCCTCCCATAAAGGGGCTGATACCGCGTAGGACACTGTTTTCGTGACATCGCTGTACGCCGGCGTGGAAACATATGTATTCCCTTTCATCGCTTCCTGAAAATAATCCCGGCCGGAAAGATTCGTTCCGGTGATCACATCAATGCCATTGCTGTCAAGAAGAAATCCGCCGGCAAAATTATGATCTTTAATTCTCTGATTTAAAATGGCTTCCTTTTCTTCTACTGTCCTTTCCGGATCCGCAAGACGGGCAATGCTTCCTGTCTCATATGCGACCGCAATATACTGCTGCAATGCTGCCGCAACGTAATCTGCAGCTACGTCGGAAGTATTATTGATCGTTTCAGAAATTGCACTGATCGATGAAATATAGCTCAAAACAGATGAGATCACTCCCAGAACAATGCAGCAGATTAATATCGTCTGTGCAAACCGCGCTGAGATTTTTTTCTCAATACTGACAAAATCGTCTTCCTTTTTACCTGCCCCCTTCGCAAATAGTCCTTTACCTTTTTCTTTCTGCATAATAGCTCTCTTTCTGAACCGCCCCTCTACATGAACAACCACATTATGCCTTACTTTGCTGCGAATCATAAACGATATGTGCCGGGCAGTACACTGGCACCTGTTTAACTCCAGTGTATCAAATTTGAGAAAAAATTTCTACTTTTTTTTAAAATATTATAAAATTATTGTGCAATATTCTCAAATATGTCTAAGATCTATCCATCCGCAGCCGGCTGTCAATGTACTTCCGAATCCCTTCGACAGATGAAAAATCATATTGCTGCGCCGCTGCCCGAAAATAATTTCCGATGGATGCTTTCGTGATCACCTCACTGGAGCGCCTGTCTGCTGGACATCCTGCTCTCGCTTCTTTCCAAGGCGCTTCTTTGTGCGTGACCCGCTCCAAAGTTTTTCCACTGTATGCACCGAAGGACTCTGCAACCAGACCGATTACCTTTCTTTCCTGTTCAGAAAGTTCATTTACTCTGTTCCCGAACTTCGTTAAACGCCTGTCCTCTATCGGATTGTATTGAAAATCACGAAATATCTCATACACCTCTTTATAAACCGGCCCGTGTGCCCACGCCTGACAGTCTTCCTGAAATACCTCTCCGCCAAAAAGCAGTATATGAATCCCCTGAATAAAATACAGCATTTTCTGCAAAGCCAGCGGCGTAATCTCTTCAGCAATCTGAAAAAGATAAGAAAGCACGAGCAGCATCTTATCAGACAGGGAAAATAGGGGTTCCAGCTCCCTATACTGTCTTTCTACGCCGGCCGCATTGTAGTCGAGCAGGCCCGGTACACCGACATTTTCCCCACACCCGGCGCAGACAGCCTCCGCAATCTCAAATACATATTCCTTTTTCCGGATTCTTCTGGTGACGTAACTTTGTTTCAGTTCATACGGCATTTCCCGGCCGCATCCCGCACAGAACTGTATTCTTTCTCTCATCGTGCCTGCAGTGCTCCTTTCTTTGCGCACATTCGCTCTCCATCGTCACAAACCCTGAATGGATAGGATAAGGGATGCTTTTGTTTGTGCAGTGAAATCACAATAACATACTGTCCGGCCGGATTATCCCGTTTTAATTTATTCAGTTTTAAATAGAAGGAAACCGTTTCTTCCGCTCCTCCAAATCTCGGCCGCAGCCTGACATCTTTCCCAAAAATATACAAGACTTCCCCGGAATGTTTTGGATGTGCATTTAACACCGCTTTCGAAAAATCTTCCGCACAAAGGGAAAGAAGCAGCTTCTTCGTATCTTCTTCCGTAAACAGATAGTCTATGTAGATATCCATATTTTTGTATCTGGATGCAATCTGATAGGTTCCGGCCTCTACGGCCATGCGGACATCGGACAAATAGATTTCGATGTGTTTTTTTGTGACGTGCAATAGAATTTCCCCTTTGTCTGATTCGGGTAGATGTGTGACAGCGATTCACAAATGTACTTGAAAAAGGAATCGCTATCACATTTAATATATACTTTTGACGAAATGCTGTCAATACAAATCCTGCTTCGTCATGACCTTCGTCATGACCTTTTTGTTACAATTTTTTGTTACAGTTCAGCCGTCGGGGTCGGTGGAAAAAAATTTAGTTATTATTAAACCAGGAAATAGAGAAAAATAAAGAAACCAAAAAAAAAAAAAAAAAAAAAAAAACCAAAATAAAA
>CANDFU010000329.1 GCA_947384095.1 uncultured Roseburia sp.
TATGCGGCCGGAATTTCACTTGGGATCGGCGCAGCGTCGCTCTCAGTGCTCTTTTTCGGCGGGCTGGATCTGTTGTGCAGGAACAGCGCTTTTACGCCGTCTGACTACTGGCTGGTCACCAGGAGCGCGGCCTGCCCGATGCAGGGAGTGAGCGCCGGATATATTGCCGGGACTTTTGTTGTATCGGCAATCTGGCTTATCCTGGCGGGCGGGCTCGGGATGTGGCATTTCTGCCGCGCCGATATCAGATAAGAAGACGGGGAAAACGGAGGGCGACATGGGAGGATGGATCGGAGCCATATTCATATTGCTGACAGGGGCGGGCATTTTGTCCGCCCGTCTCTGCTGTTACAGAAGAGAGGTACGTCATCTGCGGGGAGAGCTGGAAATGCTTAAGGAGGACGGAACCAATTTTATGCTGACAGCCGAAAACGGTGTGGGAGGGATGGATAAGGTGATCTCTGATTTTAACCGTATCCTTGATGAAAACAGGCGGAGAATCAGCGTGCTCTGCAAAGAGAATGAAAGCTACCGGGAGAGTATTATCAATATTTCCCACGATATCCGCACGCCTCTGACGTCGGCGAAGGGGTATGTGCAGATGCTCTGCAACGAGAGTGTGACGGAGGAAAAGAGACGAAACTATGCAAAAGTTATTGAGCGGAGGCTGGATGAGCTGGCAGGGATGCTTGACCAGCTTTTTTTGTATGCCCGGCTTACGGCGGGGGAAGTCACGTTTGCGCCGGAGCGGCTGAACGCCGGGAACCTGTTTGCGGAGACGTTATCTTTGTTCTACGAGGATTTTGTGGAGAGGGACTGCGAGCCGGAGGTCCTTATCGGGGAGCAGCCGTGCTATATTATGGCGGACCGGCAGGCTTTTGTGCGGATTATGGAAAATCTGATCAAAAATGCGCTTGTACACGGAAGCGGCGGATATGAGATGGTTCTGCGCCGGCAGCAGGGCACAGTCCGTATCAGGGTGTCAAATCGGACAACAAGTATAGGCGAGGAGGATGTCGGACATATATTTGAGCGTTTTTATACGACAGATCTTTCCAGAAGCCGCAGGGCAACCGGCCTTGGGCTGGCCATTGTGAAAGAGCTTTCTGAGCAGATGGGAGGCGGGGCGCGGGCAGAACTCGTGGGAGACATCTTTTCGGTTGAGGTATGGTTTCGAAATATTGTTGACGAGGAAACAAAAGTGGAGTAAAGTGAGGGAGTACACAAGTACAGACCGGAGGATGAGAAAGTGAGCGACCAGGAATTATTGTTGAAGGAAATCGCGCGGATGCTGGAACGTCAGGACATGCTTTCCCGGCTGACGGAGAATGTATGCCTGCACGCGTACGGTTATTCGGAGACGCACTGTATTGATTTTATCGGTCGTCTTGAGCGGCCGAATGTCACAAGAGTGGCGGAGCAGATGGGAATGACACGCGGAGCCATCAGTAAAATGACAAAAAAGCTTCTGGCAAAAGGGCTGATCGAAAAATATACGCTGGAGACAAACCGGAAGGAAGTCTATTTCCGGCTGACGGGAGAAGGGCAGATGCTGTTTGACGAACACGCCAGGCGGCACCGGCGCTGGGAAAAGCGCGATATGGAGTTTCTGATGCGCTATTCCGCAGCGGAAACCGCCGTGGTGTGCAGATTTATGCAGGAATTTAACGAATATCTTGAGGCGCAGATCGAATCGCTTGCATGAAAGGCGCCTTAGACGGTACCGGCCGCTTCCCCTGCGGTGCCGGCCTGTTCCGGTGTGCCGGGGGCGAAAAGTCCATCGCGCTGCCTTATCGTATCGGAGACGACGCGCAGATCAATGGAACGCTGCTGTTCCTGTGCAGTCTTCTGCGTGCGGTCCGAAGAGGAATCCATTGCCTGAAGAACGGCGTATCCTCCGCCGGAGCTGTTTTCGTAGGAGCCCCCGCCATAGGAGCCGCTTCCCGAAGTGTTTTGTCCGGAGGAAGGGCTGTTTCCAGAACCGATGAGCCCGAACAGGGCGGCGATGACGTTCATGGCGTTCTCGCCCGCACTCTGTGAACCGAACAGGCTGGAGAATGCGTTTGTGAGCTCGGTTCTGGTGCTCTCCGACAGATTGAAACCATAAGAGCCGCTGCCGGACTGCGATGGTATCGTGATGTCCTGATCTAAATAGGAGAGAACCTTTTTTACGTAGTTCTGGGTCTCCGTAAAGGGCGGAATCCCGCCGTATTTGTCCACATTGCTGCCGCCGGCGTTGTAGGCGGCGAGAGCAAGCGAGATATTGCCGCTGTAGCGCTCGAGAAGCTGGGCGATGTATTTTGCGCCGCCCATGATATTCTGCCGCGGATCGTAGGAATTTGTCACGCCCAGAGAGGCGGCGGTGGCAGGCATAAGCTGCATGATGCCGACGGCTCCGGCAGAGCTGACGGCGTTCGGGTTGAAATTGGACTCGGCCTTAGCGATCGCTTTCAGTAATTTTGCCGAGAATTTGTAAGTATTTGCGGCTTCCTCAAAAATCGACTCCAAATCCTCTGGACAATTGATGGAAGAAGAAGTATTCTGTGTAGAGGATTCTGTTTTGGAAACGGCTTCGTCCAGGGCAGAGGAGAACGTATTGTCCGTCCCGGTCCCGCCGGACTGTCCGGCCGATTCTTTTGCGGCCTTTGCAGCTTCTGCGCGGGCAAGAACCTGCGTATTGATATTGTCAACCAGTGCGTGGTCGAGATAATTGAGAACTGTGATGCTCATAAAATCCTCCGTGCTTTCGATAAATCACCGACAATAAAACCATAACTGATTATCATTATACCACAACTTATCCGGATAGGAAAGAGAAAATAAAGGAACAGGACAAGAAAATCAGAAAGGCAGGAGCATATGAAAAAAGAAACATTTGTGACAAAGGAACAGTTAGAGGAGATTGTGAAAAAGTATCCGACGCCGTTTCATATCTATGATGAGCGTGGAATCCGTGAAAATGCGCAGGCGGTGAAGGAGGCTTTTGCG
>CANDFU010000330.1 GCA_947384095.1 uncultured Roseburia sp.
ATGACGAGAGGTGACTGGAGTTCAGACGTGTGCTCTTCCGATCTCTTTGCAATTTCCTGCAGCCCTTCCTGGGCGTTATTTAACGCCTCGATTGTCTCTGTCGCGCTGGGAAGACCGTTCGTATTCGCCGCATCTGCAGCCACTGAAACCAGACTCTTACTCATTTAAAAATTTCTCCCGTTTTTCGTTATTGAAAGTCTGATCCGTCTGTCAGATTTTTTCTCAGACCCTGTCAGCATCGCTCATTTTCACACGAAATCGCATGGACAAACAGTCCGCTCCGCAGTTTCGGCTCAAACCATGTCGACTTCGGCGGCATCAGCCGCCCCGCGTCCGCCACCGCGAAGAGCTCTCCGATCGAAGTCGGATACATGGCGAACGCCACGGCGCAGTCCGTATTGCAACGCCGGACAAGCTCCTCCATACCGCGGATCCCGCCCACGAAATCGATCCGCCTGTCGGTCCTCGGATCCCCGATTGAAAGTACGGGGCCAAGAAGCTTCTCCTGCAGGATCGAGACGTCCATACCGGCCACCGGATCCGATGAATTTCTGTCCTCCGGGCGGATTTTCAGGAGATACCAGCGGCCGCCCAGATACATGGAAATGCTGCCGCGCTCTTTCGGGCGCATCCACTCCCCGCCTTTTGCCGCCTCCTCGTCCGCCGTCCGGCGCATCTCTCCCGCACGAAGCACAGCTCCCGGCCCCATCCCTGCCGCATCGCCCGAAAGCCTTGTCACCGCAAAGCGTCTCCTCACCTCATCTAAAAATTCCTCCTCCGTACAGCCGTTTAAATCCCGCACCACCCGGTTATAATCCAGAATCATCAGCTCGTCGTCCGGAAACAGGACCGACAGGAAATAGTTAAATTCTTCTTCTCCGGTAAAATCAGGATTCTGCCGTCGTCTCATCTCCGCCACCTTCACCGCAGACGCGGCCCGGTGATGCCCGTCGGCAATGTAAACCGTCCCTGTTTCCGCAAATGCCCTTGTGAGCGCCGCGATATCCCCGTCGCTGTCGATGACAAACACGCGATGGCGGATCCCGTCCTCCGACACAAAATCATACGCCGGATCCCGCTTTTTTTCACGCTCCGTGATTGCGCTGATCTCCGGCCGCGCGCGGTATGCCAGAAAAATCGGGCCTGTCTGCGCCTCGCAGGCGTCCACATGGCGGATGCGGTCTTCCTCCTTTTCGGCCCTCGTGTTTTCATGCTTCCGGATCACGCCGTTCCGATAATCGTCCACGGACGCGCATGCCACGATTCCGGTCTGCACTCTCCCGCACATCGTCAGCTCATAGATATAATAACACTTCTTTTTCTCCACGAGAAAAGTACCGTCCGCGACAAGCGACCACAACAGATCATGCGCCTTCTGGTATACCTGCCGGCCGTACATATCCTCTCCGGGCGCAAACTGCGTCTCCGGACGGTCAATCTTAAGAAAGGACGACGGATTTTCCGCCACAACTCTGGCCGCTTCTTCTCTGCTGTAAACGTCATAAGGGAGGGCCGCAATTTCTGCTGCCTTCCCTTTTTCCGGTCTGATGCCTGCAAATGGTCTGATTTTCGCCATCTCGTCTTCGCACCTCTCTATTTCACCCTGCGCACTTTTAAAACACCGTCAACCGCGGCCAGCCCGGCCAGGACTTCGTCCGTAATCACGGCGTCGACGTCGATCAGGGCATATGCATAGTTTCCCTTTGATTTGTTCGCCATCCCGTCAATGTTGAGTCCCGCATC
Source organism: uncultured Roseburia sp. (assembly GCA_947384095.1). Lineage (GTDB taxonomy): Bacteria > Bacillota > Clostridia > Lachnospirales > Lachnospiraceae > Roseburia. Next base: position 1,744 of record CANDFU010000330.1, read on the forward strand.
ACCGAGGATCGTCGTAAAGCTGCTGAGCATTCCCTTTGCGTTCTTGTGGAGTATCCCAAGCCTTCCCGCCGTCATACAGCCCGCCATATTGCAGTCCGGGAAATTGACGGAATGCGTGATATTTCCGTTCTCAAGATAGTCACGTATCTCACGGACCGCCATAATCGCGCAGTTATCCTCAGACTCCGCGGTAGACGCGCCCAGATGCGGGGTCACGATACAGCCCTTTGCCCCGACTGTCGTCGGATTCGGAAAATCAGAGACATAGCGCTTTACCCTGCCCGCAGACAATGCGTCCACCATGGCCTCTTCATCCACAAGGGAATCCCTTGAAAAATTCAGGACGATCGCCTCCGGCTTCATCAGCGCGATTGCCTCTGCGCCGATCATCTGCTTCGTCGCCGGAAGCAGGGGCACATGGATCGTGATATAATCACACTCGCGGTAAATATCGTCGATATTGCTGATATGCTTTACGCTTCGCGACAGATTCCACGCGGCGTTGACTGAAATGTACGGATCGTATCCCAAAACGTCCATTCCCATATGAGTCGCCGCGTTCGCGACGAGAACACCGATGGCGCCGAGCCCGATCACACCGAGCTTCTTTCCGGAAATCTCCGTCCCCGCAAAATTTTTTTTCTGCTTCTCCGCCGTCTTTGCGATATTTTCGTCGTTCTGATTTGCAAGGCACCAGTCGATTCCGCCCACGATATCACGGGAAGCATAAAGCATGCCCGCAAACACGAGCTCCTTGACGCCGTTTGCATTCGCGCCGGGCGTATTAAACACGACGATTCCCTTTTCCGCACATGCATCGAGCGGAATATTGTTGACGCCGGCTCCGGCTCTTGCGACCGCAAGAAGATTTCCCGGAAGCTCCATATCGTGCATGGCCGCGCTGCGCACCAGGACCGCGTCGGCGTCCCCGATTTCCGCAACTTTTTTATAATCCTCCGAAAACAGCTCCAGGCCCACCGAAGCGATCGGATTCAGGCAGTGATAACGATACATCAGGCATTTTCCTCCTCAAATTTTTTCATAAACGCCACGAGCTTTTCCACACCCTCTTTGGGCATCGCATTGTAAATGGAAGCACGCATGCCGCCGACAGACCGATGGCCCTTTAAATTTACCAGACCGGCCGTTGCCGCCTCTTTCACAAACTTTGCGTCCATCTCCTCATTTCCCGTGACAAAAGGCACGTTCATCAGCGAGCGGTCCTTTGGCACG
>CANDFU010000331.1 GCA_947384095.1 uncultured Roseburia sp.
GATCGGGATTCTGCTCAGCTTTTCGCTCTGGAACGACTGGTTCCAGTCGCTGATGTATATTTCGGATCCCAAGATGTATTCTCTGCAGGCCGTTCTGATGAACGTGGAGAAGAATATTGAATTTCTTGCGCAGAATGCAGATACGATGGGAGCTTCGATTGCGGCCTATGCGACGAGCATGCCCAAGGAGCCGATGCGAATGGCGATGGCGGTTCTGATTGTGGCGCCGATTGCCTGCGTATATCCGTTCTTCCAGCAGTACTTTGTTTCCGGCCTTACGATCGGGTCGGTTAAGGAGTAATACATACATTATCAAAGAAAGGGGTAATAATTTATGAAAAAGTTTTCAAGAGTTCTGGCATCTCTGCTTACAGTTGCCATGGCGGGTTCGCTCTTTGCGGGCTGCGGCGGAGGCGGCGGCGACACCGGGAATGGCGGTGGTAATGCCGGAGGCAGTACCGGTGGGGGAAATGCTGCGTCCGGAACCGAGGCCGGGGGTTCGTCTGCAGGTGCGAACGTCAATACGGGCGATGCAGTTATGCTCAAATGGATCCAGATCGGAAGCGTACCGCAGAATAACGATGCGGTTATCGCGGCGATGAACGAGTATTCGATTGAGAAAATCGGAATCGGAGTTGATATCTCCTATCTCGACTGGGGTGTCTGGTCTGACAAGGTTACCGCAATGATCAATTCCGGCGAGTACTGGGATATCATGTTTACGAACGGCGATAAATATACGGCAGGCATTACGCTGGGGGCGTTTGCGGATCTGACGGATATGATTGCCGACGCGCCGGGATTGACGGAGCTGGTTCCGGAGAAGGTCTGGGAAGCAGTTAAGGTAAACGATAAGATTTATTCTATCCCGACTTACAAGGATTCCTCGCAGACACAGTACTGGGTCTGGGATAAGGCGGTTGTAGAGAAGTACAATATCGATTATCAGAATATCCATACGGTAGATGAGCTGGATCCGGTGCTTTATCAGGTACAGGATGCGATCAAGGCGGGAGAGATCACGGAATCCCAGTATGCGCTGACGATTGCTTCCGACGGTATCAACGGCTTTTTGATGAATTATGAATCTCCGGCAGTTCCGGCGATCGGCGTGCGCTATGACGATGCGGAGATGAAAGTTGTCAATGTGTTTGAGCAGGAAGATATCATGAATATCTTAAAGCATATGCACAAATGGTATAAAGACGGCCTGATCAATCCGGATGCGGCGACGACGGATCAGGGGCCGAAGTGGAATGTTGTTTCTTCCGGACAGGGATTCCCGGGTTCTGAGGTATCCTGGTCGACAAGCCGCGGCGCGGAATGCGTTGCAGAGCCGTTCGCAGGCCCGCTTTATTCCTCGACGTCCATCCTGGGTTCCGTAAATGCGATCTCCGTTGCTTCCAATTACAAAGCGGAAGCTCTCAAGTATCTTGAGTTTGTAAATACAGACGAGACGATGCGTAACCTGTTCGCATACGGTATCGAAGGCACGGATTACACGAAGAACGACGACGGAACCATCACACGTACAGAGAATTGCTACAGCCCGGCAACCTACTCACAGGCAGCCTACTTCACGCTGTATCCGGTAGCTCCGAATGAGCCGGATCAGTGGCAGAAAGTGGAGGAGTGGAATGAGACCGCAACCTACTCTTCTATGTTTGGATTTACCTTTGACAGGACCAACGTGGAGACAGAGATCGCTAACTGCTCTCTGATCATGGACCGCTACAAGAAAGAGCTTTACACCGGAACAAGAGATCCGGAGGAAGCTGTCCCGGCACTCTATGCTGATCTTGAGAAGGCTGGCCTTGACGCGATCCGTCAGGAACTTCAGTCTCAGATTGATACCTGGAAAGCAAAATAAGAATAATATTTTTTGGTGAAGACTCCCCTTCCGTTAAGGCATGCGGCCTTGGCGGGAGGGGGTTTTTGCTTTATGGGAAATTGTATTCTATAAAACAAAAGCCGTCCGGGCCTTATTCTTTCTTGCTTACAGGGGCCTCCGGGAAATGCACGCAGCATGCAATGCGGTCCGGGATAATGTCAATATTAACTGGTATTTTGCTAATTTTGTATCTGATAAACCTTTATTTTCTGCGATATGATAGTACCTGTCAGATGGAACAGCGCTGACAGGAAAATCAAAATAGTCTCAGTATAAGGAGGTAACAAAGATGTTAAAAAAAATTAAAGTATATTTTGAAGAGAATATGGAAATGATCGCGGCGGGTATGGCGACGATGTCAAGCCTTAACTTTGGGACATACAATTCGTATCTGGATCTGTAAGCCGATGATCGCAACATATTTATCTGTGTACAGGGTTTGTGAGGAACGCATTCGAAGATTCCGTAAAGGGATTTCCGGGTGCGTTTTTTTGTTTTTGAAAAGGCCCTGTTACCGTGAAGTGCGAAAATAACTGGTGGGAAAAAAAGAAGCTTTACGGTCTGGACAAAAAAGTATATACTGGAAGAATAGAGAAAACACGGGGAGGTATGAAGTGTGAAAAGAAGCAGATGGTTCGACGCGGTTTTTCGCGGTGCGGACAAAAAAACAGTGGAAAACAGCCGTTATGGCTGGAACGGCAAAAAACGCATCCTGGCGGCCATATTGTCTGTGTGTATTGCAGCGGGTCCGGTGGTGGAGGCGGCCGGAAGCGTGACGGTACAGGCGGCGCAGCCGGCGCAGGAGACGCTGCTATCCGAAGAGGATGACGGGCTGTCGTCGATGGAGGCGGAGAGCCCGGAGCTTACGGACCGCAGGGACGGTGTACTGACGGATTTGTCGGGAAATACGAAAGAGAGCGGTGAAGGCGTCGCAGAAGCCAGAGAAGCGGAAGAAGCGCCCGCGGACAGAGAGCTGCCGACAGGGCTACTCGCGACGGAGGTGGTTCCGCTGTCTGCAAGGGAGGTGGCGAATAATGAGATCGTCGCCAGCAAGGAATTTTTGTCGACATGGAAAG
>CANDFU010000332.1 GCA_947384095.1 uncultured Roseburia sp.
AATACGACATGCCCGGATAACAATCCCATTGTGTTGACTATTATAGTCAACGCAGCTGCCGCCAGTCCGACGACATTCTTTACATGCCGTCTATCCCATCGGCTTTCTCTGAAAAGCCCTGCCCCCGTTTCCCGGATCGCCAGGAAAAGCAGAAGAACCACCATTCCGTAGACCGGCATCTGATAACGAACGGACGTATCTCCGAGCAGCAGCGCCGTTTTCGAAACCGCCAGAAAATATCCGGCTGCGGCGCCGGCCAATATCAGACCTGCGGTATTTCGGGAAGGTCCGTTTTCCCGCCATTTTGCCACGTTCCGCTTCTGCCACAGCCGAAACGCCGTCAGCACAAGCAACAGGCCAAGCAGCGGTATCAGCATTTTTCCAAACACATACTGATCCATCAATTCCCAGAAAAAGGAAAGCCGCGCCCATGTATTGGAAAGGTCCAGAAAATTATCCGTCGCCTGCGCCCCCCGCTGGCCGCGGAACATCTGTCCAAGGCAGGACGGATAGGTCAGATATGCCAGAACAAAGGCCGCCGCCTGACTGCATCCGTACCGGACGCAGTTCCACGGATTTCTGTCCCGCCACAGCAGATAAAGACAGAAAGACGCCGCCATAAAAAACAAAAAAATAAAATAATAATACTGCGTCAGAAAACCAAAATAGGTTACGACCGCGAGCGGAAGCAGAAATTTCCCAAAAGAAAGTCTCTCCTGCCGCACTATTTCTTCTCCGCCAGTTCCCGCCGCGGCAAGATCGCATTCAATCACGCTCATATGCAGCACCGCGCAAAGAAAAACAAATACCGTCAGCAGCGCATACATACGAATGAAAACAACCCCGCTTACCGCAGCCGGTGTGAATCCATAGAACAGACAGACGAGGAGCGTCAGCTTCTGCCGGCTTCCCGAAACCTGCAGCGCGAGACGGCGCAGCAGAAACAGACTGAGGCCGAAGGCGGCAAGATTGACGGAAAGCCCGAACCATTTGGAAAACTGCCCCGGAAACAGGGAGCAGACCGTATGAAATACCCAATAATAAACGGGCGGATGCACATCCCACGACTGCACGAGCCGAACGAGCCCGTACTGAAATTCCTGCCCGTCCAATACGACGAACTCATTGAAATACGCGTCCCGCTCCATCCATGCGCCATCTTCGATGATCAGTCCGTTCGTCCGGGCGGTAGAGTAATAAGTATAGAACTCATCTTCATGAAAACCCTGTTTCTGACAACAAAAAGAAACTGCCGTCAGCATCTGTATACACCAGACGAACAGAAAGAGAAAAAAATATATTCTGTTTTCTTTCTGTCTGCTCCCTTTCTCCATTCCCTTCATGCCGCTTTCTTATTCATTCCGCATTTTCCGCGCTTTCAGCCTGTTCCTTTATCCACTTGCCTGCGTGCCGCAAACCGCATTTTCCACCCATGAACCCGGCGCACGCTCTTTGGCGCCGCCGTCAAAAGCAGAAGATAAATCTTATTCTTCTCCGTCAGATAGGGGTTTCGTACCGTATCCCCGATATGTTTCCTGAGATACCTCTTCACCCTCTTGTAAAAATCATTTTTTCCGCTCATCTGTGACAGCGGAATATGCAGCAGATAGTCCAGTCTCTGATACAGATTGAACCGCACCGCATGCTCATGCAGCGCAGGATAAGAACGATCCACGATTTCCTGCATCCGGTCCGCGTTCTCCACAATATCCAGAAACACCCTTGAAAAACTGTCCGCGGAACGCTTCCTCGTCGTGCTGTCACTCCGGCACACCACGTGATAGCCCTGCTCCGGCAGTATCGCGACTCCGTCAATCCCTGTCAGCAATTCGACCAACAGCTTAAAATCCTCGTTCAGTTCTCCTTCCGGAAAACGGCGCTTCTCAAACAGTTCCTTCCGAATCAGCTTCGTGCAGAAGGAACAGTCCGCCTGATGCAGCAGCAATTCTTTCAGAAAGGTCTCGGAATCGCAGAAGCGCACTTTTTCCGGCGGCACGCAGACATCCGGCAGTCTGTTCCCCTCTTCGTCTCTTTCATCTCTGGAAATCTGTACAACCGGATACTGCCCCTTTGTGGCAAGCTCCGCCATTTTCCGGTATACATCGGCATCGATATAATCGTCGCTGTCCACGAACCCGATATAGCTGCCTGAGGCCTTCCCGATACCCAGATTCCGGGCAGAGGATGCTCCGCCGTTTTCTTTATGATATACCCGTATTCTCTCATCCTGCCCGGCCAGTTTGTCGCACAGCCGGCCTGTGCCGTCCGTAGAACCGTCATCCACCAGAATAATTTCCAGATCCTTAAAAGTCTGTCCGCAGATGGAATCCACACATCTTTCCAGACAGTGCAGCGTATTATACACCGGCACAATGACGCTGATTTTCATTTCGTCCACACAAACCTCCATGATTCCGCTCAAATCTCTCCCCGCATCATCGCTCCGTACATCTTTCCGGGCGAAATGACAGGCGCCGGACTGAGCGGACCTTCTGTCGCCGGAACGGCTCTTCCCTCTGTCAGTCCTTCTGCGAACCGCAGCAGCTCTTCAGCCGCATGTTCCGCATTCCACTCCCGGATGATCGTCTGACAGGCAGCATACCCCATCTGCTTCCGCTCGTCCCAGTGTTCAAACAGATCGAGCACCAACGCTTCCATCTCCGGATAGGAATCATCCGGATAGACCAGTCCGTTCCTGCCATGTCGAATCAGATACGGCGCCGCTCCGGTCTGCGCGTTCACCACCTCCACACAACCGCTGTTCATCCCCTCGTTTACGACCGCCCCCCAGCCTTCCAGATAATTGCTCGTAAAAAGATGAATATGGCACCGTTCCATCACTTCCCTGACTTTTCCCGGCTCCTGATACCCGTAAAATACAAAACGTTCTGACAGACTGGCATTCTTCACCCGCTGCCGGATCTCCTGCTCCATTTCCCCGCTTCCGAGCATATGTACCCGAAAA
>CANDFU010000333.1 GCA_947384095.1 uncultured Roseburia sp.
TGCGCTTCTCGGAACATTTTCGCTGTGCCAGCTTGTCCCGGTCATGATTATCCTCTCCGTGACGCCGATGCTGGTGAAAAAGTTCGGGAGCATGTGGAAAATGAATCTGTATGCCCGCATTATCACGCTGGTGATGGGCGTCATCTTTATCGCAGGGGCGCTGGCGAAAAACCTTCCGGTCATGCTTATATCCACGTTTTTCAGAAATATGGCCGGCGGACCGCTTACCGGAACGCTCAACGCGCTTGTCGCGGAGACGAGCGACTATACCTGGCGGACACAGGGGGTACGGATCGACGGCGTCATGTTCAGTTGTTCCTCGATCGGCGTAAAGCTTGGGGGCGGCATCGGAAGCGCGGTCCTGGGATGGCTTCTGGCAGCGGGCGGTTACGACGGCACCGCGGCAGTACAGTCTGAGAGCGCAGTAAATATGATCTTCTTTATGTATGCGGTCATACCGTTGATTTTCGGCATCGCCATGGCGATATTGATTTACTTTCTGAAAGTAGAGCAGGCAAACAGAGAATGGGATAAAGCACATCTGGGAGGAGAGAACGCATGATTCGTGAAAATTTCAACCGGAACTGGCAGGTCGTAAAAGGCGGAAGCAGTGCGGCCGCGGCAGCTTTTCTCGGCACGGACGACGTCCATACGGTACACCTGCCGCATGATGCGATGATCCATGAGGAGCGGTCGCCGGAGGCTTTGAGCGGTGCGCAGACCGGATTTTACCCCGGAGGCGAATATATCTATCAGAAATCCTTTGATGCGCCGGAGGCGTGGAACGAAAAAAGAGTCTTTCTGGAATTTGAAGGCGTCTACCAGACAGCGATGGTTTATGTCAACGGGGCGCTGGCAGCGACAAACCTGTATGGGTATTCCGATTTCCGTGTGGAATTAAATCCGTTTTTAAACTTCGGAAAAGAAAACCGGGTCAAGGTGATCGCAGACAACAGTCTGGTGCCGAACAGCCGCTGGTATACAGGGAGCGGAATTTATCGGGATGTAAATCTGATGACGGGGGGAAGGATTTACATTCCCGCAGACGGGGTAAGGATTACCACGCTCTCGGCGGACAGGGAATCCGCGGTTGTGGAGATTGCGTCGGCATTGAAAAACGCAGGCCGTATCAGGGAAAGCGTGGACATACACGTTTTCCTGTACAAAGACGGGAAGACGATTGCTTCGGACCGTCAGAAAGCCGTACTGTATCCGGATGTCGAGGAGACGGCAAGGCATATTATCTGTATCGAAAATCCGGAGCTCTGGGACTGTGACACGCCAAGCCTCTATCAGTGCAGGGTTGAGGTCAGAAGCGGGGAGGAAATGCTGGACGAGGCCGTTGAAACATTTGGTATCCGCACACTGCTTCTGGACGCGGCGCACGGGTTAAGGCTGAACGGAAAAGAAATCAAACTGCGGGGAACCTGCATCCATCATGACAACGGCATTCTGGGCGCGGCCACCTTAAAAAGTGCGGAGGAACGGCGCGCACGGCAGATAAAGGAGGCGGGGTTTAACAGTATCCGCAGTTCTCATCACCCGATGGGAAGAGCAATGCTCAATGCGTGTGACCACTATGGCATTCTCGTTATGGATGAGCTCTTCGACATGTGGACGCTCCACAAGAATCCGCACGATTTTGCCCTGCATTTTAAGGATTGCTGGGAACAGGTGGCAGAGCGGATGGTTGCAAAGGATTATAATCATCCCTGTGTGATTCTCTATTCCTCCGGAAATGAGATTTCGGAGGCAGGTTCAGAGGCCGGGGCCGCGATCAACCGCAGGATCTGCAACAGGCTGCATGAGCTGGATCACACGCGCTTTACCACGATCGGACAGAACGGGCTGATGTCCGCGGGGATCCGGCTCAGGGAGATCATGCGGGACGTCGCTGTGAAGTTTGGGAGCATGCAGGCGAAGGGAGACGGCAATCAGGATGGCAGTAACGCATTCAACAGCTTTATGGGACTGATGGAAGGGGAGCGCGGCGAGTATTTTTCCAGCCATCCGCTTCTGACGGAAGCCCTGGAGGGCTGCTCTTCCTCGAGCGATATCATCGGGCTCAATTATCTGACGGGACGGCACGTCCTGGAGCATGAACTGCACCCGAATAAGACGGTTCTGGGCACGGAGACTTATCCGGCGGATATTGTGCGGCTCTGGGGGATTGTAAAACGGTATCCGCACGTGCTCGGGGACTTTACATGGACTGGATACGATTATCTCGGCGAAGCCGGATGCGGCATTTTCCACTATGACAACACGGCGAATTTCTCCAGTGTGTATCCCGAACGGACCGCCTACATCGGCGATCTGGATCTGATCGGATACCGGAGGCCCATCAGTTATCTGCGCGAGATTGTTTACGGGCTCAGAAAACAGCCGTATATCGGCGTCGGGCGCTTAAACCGGTACGGCATGAAATGCTCGAAAACACCATGGATGCACAAAGATACTGTGGCGAGCTGGACGTGGCCGGGATATGAGGGAAAGCCGGCCGTTGTGGACATCTATGCAGATGCGGCGGAGGTGGAACTTTTCTTAAACGGGCGTTCCCTTGGCAGAAAACCGGCCGGGGAAGAGCATGATTTTACGGCGACATTTGAACTGACATACGAGCCGGGCGAGCTCACTGCGGTGAGTTACGATGGCGGAACAGAAAGCGGCAGATTTACGCTTGTGACAGCAGGAGAGGCGACAGAGCTTGACGTGAAAGCGGACCGGACGGTGCTTCGCGCCGACGGGGAAGATCTCGCCTTCCTCACGATCAAGCTGACAGATAAATATGGAACAGAAAACCTTTTCGCATCCAGAAAAGTCACGGTTTCCGTGGAGGGAGCCGGAAGGCTGGAAGCATTCGGAAGCGCGGACCCGCAGTCGCTGGGCAGTTATGACGACAGTCAGTGGGATACCTACGACGGATATGTCATGGCCGTAATTAGGGCCGGCGAGGA
>CANDFU010000334.1 GCA_947384095.1 uncultured Roseburia sp.
AGATGACGAGAGGTGACTGGAGTTCAGACGTGTGCTCTTCCGATCTGGGAACATCACGAACAACTTGGCAACGAACTGCACGGCCTGCTCCAGAAATACGGCGACCCGACCAAAGATCCCGGCATTATGGCAAAAGGCATGTCCTGGCTGAAAACAAACGCAAGGCTTGCCGTCGATGACAGTGATCACGTCTGTGCAGATCTGATCACGGAAGGCTGTAACATGGGCGTAAAGACCATACAGAAACACTGCAATCAATATTCCGCGGCCGATCCCTGCGCAAAAGAAAAAGCAAGGGAACTGATGCGGATCGAGGAAAATCTTGCAGACAACATGAAAGCTTTTCTCTAAACTCCCCTGCCATCCGTTTCAGACAGCCCCGCCGGACTCCTTGAAATCCGGCGGGGCTGCCCTTTTCATCTTCACAGTCAGAAATTCACCTCACCACAAAGTCTCTGATCTCTTCCATCACAGGCTCCGATTCGTCGTAGATGGACAATGTCAGCGGAGCCGATAAATCCATTGTACAGATCCCTAAAATCGACTTTCCGTCCACTGTGTAGTTTCCTTTGGCAAGGTCAAAGGAACCGCCGTAACGGCTTAAAATGTTGCAGAGCTTCTCTGCTTTTTCCGGCGCATTGATCAATACCTGTACCTGCTTCATACGTTTCGATCTCCTTTTATTTTCATAAATATAGTATTCCACAGTTCTGGCACGGGTAATCGCGCCCGGAGATATTTTTCCCTCACACGGGCCTGTCAATTCCCGCTGTAAAATAATACGCCGTCCCATTCTCATCAAAAAAGCGCCGCACCTCCACGCCAAAAACCTCGCGCAGCACGCCGCCCGCATACACTTCCTCCGGCGTTCCTTCCATCACAATCCGTCCCGCCCGCATCACCAGGACCTTATCGGAAATCCGGAGCGCGCTGTTCATATCATGAAGCACGGCCGCCACGGTCTTTCCTTTTCCCTTCAGCTTCTGCATCAGAGCGGAAAGTTCTGCCTGATAACGCACATCCAGGTAAGTCGCCGGCTCGTCCAGCAGAAAAAAATCGGTATCTGCGGCAAGCGCCATTGCCAGATATACCTTCTGCCGCTCCCCTCCCGAAAGCGCCTCCATCTGTGCATCCTTAAGATCCCAGATACCGATCTCCTCCATCACGCTGCGGCAGACCGCATAATCCTGCTTTCTGTAATGCCTGGGATATGACAGGTAGGGAAACCTGCCGTGCAGCACCAGCCTTCCCGCCGTGATGGAACCTGCCGGACGGATCTGCGGCAGGTAGGAGACCCTCTGTGCGAACGTGCGGCTTCTCATCTCTTTTACCGGCCGGCCGTCCAGGCAGATTGTCCCGGAAAACACGCTGCAGAGCCCCATCACAGCCTTCATCAGCGTACTCTTCCCGCTGCCGTTCGGCCCGATCACCGAAATAATCTGTGCCCCGGAAAACACCGCGTCGACATCCCTTATCACCGGTTCTCTCCCATAGCCGGCGCTCAAGCCTTCTATTTTAAGCATTCCACTTCCTCCGAATCAGCAGCCAGAAAAAGAACGGCGCCCCCACAAACGATAAGATAATTCCGACGGGAATCTCATACGGTGCAAAAAAGGTCCTCCCGACAAAATCACAGAACATCAGAAAAAAAGCTCCCAGCATGGCGGAAGCCGGCAGAAAATAGCGGCACTCCCCGCCGACGAGCAGACGCGCGATATGCGGGATGATGAGCCCTACAAACCCGATCAGCCCGGCAAAGCTGACGGAAGCTCCGGCAAGCACCGCCGCGAGCGCCAAAAAAAGAAAACGGTAAAACGGAACCGACAGTCCCAGCGACTTCGCCGTCTCCTCCCCCTGTGCAAAGACCTCAAGCTCGTTGCAGAACAAAACCGTTAAAACAGCGGCGGCAAAAACAGCGACAGCGGCGGCCTTAAGAACGGGGATGCTGATCCCGCCCAGGCCGCCGATCTTAAAAGCATTGCTGGCGACCAGCGATTCCTCACTGATCGTAAAAACAGCATCCGACGCACCGTTTAAAATACTATTGACCGCCACCCCCGAAAGCACGAGCGTTATCCTGGAAGCCCCCGTCTTTTTCCCGAAAAAATAGACAAAAAGCACAGTCAGAAAAGCTCCGGCAAACGCGGCAAAAGGATACCAGGCATACGCCCTGGGGAACAGGGCCGAGGCGAGCACGACCGCAAACCCGGCTCCCGCATTGACACCGATTATATTCGGACCCGCCAGCGGATTATCCAGAATCATCTGAATCACGGCTCCCGAGAGGGCAAGTCCCGCACCCGCCACAAATGCCCCCGCCACCCTTGGCAGGCGCACATACAGAAGGATCCGCCCCTGCGCGCCGGGCTCCTTTCCGGAGAACAGGGCGAGAATCTCCCCCGGCCCGATTTTCACCGCACCGAAAAGCACGCCCAGCACCGCCATCCCCAGCATGGCAAAAAAGAACATAAGCAGACGAAACCGGATCTTTCTGTTACTCCGCTCCATAGATATCTTCCGCCAGAATGCGATAGCTTTCTGCCCATCTGCTGTTTGGCTTGTTGTGGAACAGCTCTTTCGGCAGCACATAATAATGATTTTTCTCCACCGCCGAAAGCCCCTGCCAGGCGGGACTGGCCAGAAGCTGTTCTTCCACCATGGCAAGCGCCGCTTCCTCCGACTCCCCCATCGTCGTCACAAAAATAAAGTCCGGATCCGCCGCGATAATGGCTTCCATGCTCAGATCTTCCAGAAGCGAATCGTCACTGTCGGCGATATTGACACATCCCAGGTCTTTGAGCATCCGTCCGGTCATGCTGTCGCTTCCTTTCGCGCGCACACCGGTAGAAAATGCGCGCAGAAATAAAACCGTCGGGCTCTTCCCGTCTTCTCCGGCGCTCCATCCTTGCTCCGACACCTCTTTGGCAGCTGCCGCCCGCGCCATCTGCCCGGCGAT
>CANDFU010000335.1 GCA_947384095.1 uncultured Roseburia sp.
GGATTCTTTGTTCTAGGCCCGCATATGGAAGCCTGCTGTCAGGCGGCGGGTTTTTCTGTCGGGCGGCCTTGCCGGAAGGAGGGATTTGGATGGAAATGTGTTTACAGTCAGTATTGCTGGCTGCAGGGTTTGTTATGCTGGTCAGGGGGGCGGATCTTTTTGTGGAAAGCGCTTCGGCGCTCGCCACGCGGTTCGGGATACCGCAGCTGGTGATCGGTCTTACGATCGTGGCCATGGGGACGAGTATGCCGGAAGCGGCGGTGAGCCTTTCTGCGGCGCTGAAAGGTAGTGCCGATATCACGATCGGAAATGTGCTGGGGAGCAATATTCTGAACATTCTGATTATTCTGGGGCTTTCCGCCCTGGTAAGGCCGCTGGCGGTGGGGAGAACCACGATCCGCTTTGAAATGCCGTTTCTTGCCGGTATTACCGCGTTGCTTTTTGTACAGGGGATGGACGGTGTGGTAGGTTTTGCGGACGGAATGGTCCAGGTTATCCTGTTTGGCCTCTATCTCGTCTATCTGCTGATACTGGCCAGGAAAGATCGGAACGGAAAGGAGAAGGGCGTTCCGGTAAAGGCTGCAGGAGAGCGGAGTGTATGGAAGATGATCGTGCTTACCGCTGCGGGGCTTATCGTCGTGGTGGCCGGAAGCACCGTGGCCGTGGATGCGGCGACGGCCATGGCGAGGCTCCTTGGGATGAGCGAACGGTTTATCGGGCTGACCATTGTGGCGCTGGGGACATCCCTGCCGGAATTATTCACTTCGGTTTCGGCAGCCTGGAAGGGCAATACGGATATTGCAATCGGAAATATTGTGGGAAGCTGTATTTTCAATATTCTGTTTGTGGTCGGGATCTCGGCCATGGTCGTCCCGGTGCCGTTCGCGCCTGGATTCAGGGCTGACAGTCTGGTCGCAGGAGCCGCGGCGCTTTTTCTTCTCCTGTTCTGCATCAGGGATAAAAGTCTGAAGCGCTGGCATGGTGCCGCGCTGCTGGCCGGATACGGCGTTTATTTTATGTATATTTTCTGAGGACAGACCGGATCTGTGGGAAGGAGGTGGCCGCATGAAGCTTGACCGGATGATCGGGATCCTGTCGATTCTTCTGCAGCAGGAAAAGGTGACGGCGCCTTATCTCGCCGAAAAATTTGAGGTTTCCCGCCGCACAATCAACCGTGACATCGAGGCGCTGTGCATGGCCGGCATACCGCTGGTGACAGAGGCGGGGCCAAAGGGCGGTGTTTCCATTATGGAAGGCTATAAGATCGACCGCACTCTGCTGAGTAAATCGGATATGCGGGCCATTCTGGCGGGGCTGAAAAGTCTGGACAGCGTGAGCGGAACCAGCCGCTATGCGCAGCTGATGGAGAAGCTGTCGGCGGGGGCGTCCGGCCTGCTCGCAGGGGATATGCATATTCTGATTGATCTTTCATCCTGGTATAAGGCCTCGCTGTCTCCGAAAATCGAGCTGCTCCACGATGCGATCCTTTCGGGCCAGAAGGTGTCCTTTACCTATTTTGCGCCGAAGGGAGAATCGCAGCGTATTATAGAGCCGTATGATCTGATTTTTCAGTGGTCGAGCTGGTATGTCTGGGGGTGGTGTGAAATCAGGGAGGATTTCCGTCTCTTTAAGCTGGTGCGGATGACGGAGCTTAAGCCGGGCGGCTCTTTTGAAAAGCGTGCCGCGCCGCTTCCGGATCTGGCGGCTTCCAGCGTGTTTCCCGGTCATTACCAGGTGAAGGCGAAAATACAGCCGGAATATAAATGGCGGCTGATTGAAGAATACGGGCCGGAAAGTTTTACGGTTCTGCCGGACGGGACACTGCTTTTTTCTTCCGCGTTTATGGATAAGACCAGCATTGTGGGCTGGGTGGCTTCGTTCGGGGCCGGTGCAGAGCTCCTGGAGCCGGCAGAGTTTCGAAAAGAGGTTTTGGCATTCGCCGAGGGAATCCGCGAAAAATATCTCGGACCATGACACACAGGTGTCATGGTTGCGCTGATAGAATAGGGATATCAAAACAAAGGAGAGTCTTATACTATGGAGTACGAAATTGTGACGCTGGAAGAAAAAATCGTGGCTGGTTTATCGGCGCGGACAAACAATGCAGCCCCCGACATGGGAGCCGTCATCGGAGGGCTGTGGAACCGCTTTTACAACGAGGGCGTGTATGCATCCATTACCGACAGGAAGAATCAGAAAGCCATGGGGATTTATACGGATTATGACGGAGACGAAAAAAGCGACTATACCATAATTGTGGGATGTGAGACTACGAAGGAGCCGGAGGGAGAGGGGTATACCATCTGCCGGATTCCGGCCGGACGGTATGCAAAGTTTGTCATCCACGGCGACATGGTAAAGGCGGTCGCCGCGGCCTGGCAGGAGATCTGGCAGATGAATCTGCCCAGGACGTTCTGTTGTGATTTTGAAGAATATCAGGACGACGGCATGGAAAATGCCGAAATCCATATTTATGTGGGACTGACCGGGGAGTGCGGGGGCGCGGCCGAATCGAGGTGCGGGATTTTGTGCGGCGGGTGCAGTTATCGCGGGCAGATGAATTGCGCAGGCTGCGTACATATCCAAAAGCCGTTCTGGGGTGAAGCCTGCCCGGTGAAATCCTGCTGTGAGGAACGGGGATATGCGCACTGCGGGCAGTGCGGCGATTTTCCCTGTGAACTTCTAAAACAGTTTGCCTACGATGAAAAGCAGGGCGACGGCGGAAAGCGGATTGAGCAGTGCAGATGTTGGAAGGAGCAGTGATTTATGGCGTCGAAACCGGAGTTTGTGGATTTTGTGGCGGAACAGATGCAGGATGCAGGAACCATTACTTACAAAAAGATGTTCGGAGAGTACGGGCTTTACTGCGATGGAAAATTTTTTGCGCTGATCTGTGACGATACGCTTTTTATCAAGAAAACCGGGGCGGGACAAAACGTCTGCCCCGGCCTTGC
>CANDFU010000336.1 GCA_947384095.1 uncultured Roseburia sp.
TTCAGACGTGTGCTCTTCCGATCTCTCAAAGACGGGGTTCCTCTGGGGGAAACTGCTTTTCCTCGCAATGTTAACGTTTCTGTTTATGTTCATTTCGTGGCTGGAAATCCTTGCATTGGCGTCTTTATGCAGTTTTTTTCTTCCGGTGACAGAACTTAACATTTTTACTGCTTTCTTTTTTTTGATAAGAATGCTTTTCGGAGGGATCCTGTTGTGTGCCACACAGACGCCTTTTATTTACCTTACAGTCAGAACGAAAGGATTTATCGCGCCGCTGACTGCCGTTTCAGCCATCAGTCTCGTCAATGTTGTTTTGTCAAATTCTGCGTTTGCCGGATATGATCCGTGGGCGGCGTCTTATCTTCTGGCAAGTGGACGGCTATCCGGACAGAACTGCCCCGGAGAGGTATCAATAGCCATGATTCTGATCATGTGTTTTTCTGGAATCGCTGCAAGTCTGTTTCGGTTTCAGAAACAAGAAGCCGGATAAATAAATTTTCGATGTCGGCCTTTTTCGCGTACTGGGCGTAAAGGCCGGCACTGTTTTTCTGGTCTGACAGTCTTTCCGGTATACTGCCGGAAGGACTTGCAAAGGCCGGATACCCGTATTAAAATAATATTGTAGTTGCCTCTTATGAAAGATTTCGGAAATAACACATATGAAGAATTTGTGGAATGCTGTGGAAGTGAGAAACGTGAGTTAAAAGGGCAAATGATTATTGTATTAGAAGTATCACATTGAAGAGATGAGGTTCGGTTCCGCCAAAAATTCAGGAAAGCCATCCCGGGCTGTTCAAGAGAAAAATATAAAGAGATACGGGATGAGATGAAAGCAGCGTATCAGATATTGAAAAAATTTGAGGATAGGACCGCAAGGTGAGGCAGAAGAGGGAGGAAAATGAACGAATATCAGATAAGGTATGCGGAACTGAAAAAGAGATATGAACGATCGGAAGGGGATGCGGATTCGGTGCAGGCGCTCTATGAGTACAAGGATTTTCTGGAAGAACAGGATCGGGCGGATGCGAAGTGGGTGCTGGCGGACGTATGTGAGACGCTGGAGCTTTATAGGTCGGCGTATGAAACGCTGCGCCCTCTTGTGAGACGTACGGATAAAAAAGCATTAAAACGGCTGGGGAGACTGCAGGGGCTTTTAGGGAGCGGAGACCGCTTTGGTCTGCGCCGGCCGCAAGAGGGAGGAAAAACGGGAAAGCGGGCGGCGCTCCTGGCGGCGCTGCCCGCTTTCCGGTATCATCCCGATCCGTTTAAGACGGAGGTTTTTCATCTTGCCGATTCTCCTGTGACGTGTGAATGCTGCGGAAAGCCGGTCCGGATTTATTATGACGGGCCATTTTATGCAGTGGAAAACATTTCCTGCCTTTGCCCGGAGTGTATTGCAGACGGAAGCGCGGCCGAAAAATTTGACGGTGCGTTTCAGGATGAATGTTCCGTGGAGGACGGTGTGGATTGTCCCGATAAACTGGACGAACTGATTCACCGGACTCCCGGATACGAGGGCTGGCAGCAGGAGTACTGGCGGGCGCATTGTGGGGATTACTGTGCTTTTGCGGGGTATGTGGGGTACCGCGAACTGAAGCAGATGAATATTGTGGACGAGGTACTTGACGATCCGGTGTGGGATAGCGCAGAGCAGAGGGAACTGCTGGAGGGTGTGGTGAACGGAGGCAGTGTTCAGGGCTATCTGTTCCAATGTCTGCACTGTAAAAAATACCTTTTGTGGATCGATTGTGACTGAAACCATCCGTCAGAAAGGAGTCCGTGCACTGCCGCGGACAACGGGAAATGAAATCTGCATCTGAAAACCGTTTCCCCATTCGGTCTGTGCATCCAGGGTGAGGTTTAATTCTTTTGCGGTTTCCCTGGCGAGATAGAGCCCCATTCCGGTGGCCTTTTTTCTGCCGTCGCCGGAATCACCGGTAAAGCCTTTTTCAAAGATGTAGGGCAGATCGCATTGGCGGACGCCGATGCCGTTGTCCCGGATGCTTAAGATAAGGCGGTCATTTTTCGGGGAAAAGTCAAAAGACAGTTCCGGCGCTTCTCCGCTGTATTTTACGGAATTGCTGATGATCTGCGCGAGCAGGAATTTCAGACTTTTCTCGTCGGAATACACCGTCTCGCTACAAAAACGGCAGCGGATTTTAAATCGCTTTTCTTCGAGCAGCGGCTCATAATCTTCCAGCAGATCTTCAACGCACGCGCGGACACAGACAGAGGCGAAGCGGTGATCTTTGCGGGGGCTCTTTAACCGGGCGAAGAACAGCATCTGATCAATGTGCTCCTGCATGTGGCTGCGGATATAGTCCAGTTTGAAACGGATGGCTGCGGGAAGTTCGTCCCTGCGGTTGTCGAGCAGCAGTGTCAGCAGGGAGAGAGGCGTTTTTATCTCATGCGCCCAGGATTCGACGTATTCCTCATAGTCGTCCAGCTGTCTGGTAAGCCTGGCGCAGGTGTCCTTATTTTCGCGCAGCAAAGCGCCGAGCAGACGGACGGATGATCTTTGAGCGGGTCCTACGGCTTTGCAGAGGAGTTCTTCCTGATATTCGTCCGGACTGCTGAGGAAGGACAGAAACATCTGATTTTTTCTGCGCTCAGTGCGGCAGAGCAAAAGGCATACAGAGCAGAACAGAAAAAGGGTGCCGAGCAGTATTAAAAGCGACATGGCGTAAAAGGCTTCTGCCTCTGCGAGCCACAGCAGCAGGGAAGCAGACGCATCCACCCCGAGCAGAAGCAGGAGCCAGGGCATATATTGAAAAAGAAACGTATGGTCATGTTTCACAGTCTGCCTCCTTTGACAGGAACCGGTAGCCGATTCCGCGGACAGGTACGATCTGCCGTTCCATCTGCAGGTTTGCGAGCGTCTTTTTCAGCCGTGTCAGATTGACCTGGAGTGCGTTTTCGTCGATATATTCCGTAGTTCCCCAGACGGCCAG
>CANDFU010000337.1 GCA_947384095.1 uncultured Roseburia sp.
AAATGCAGAACTTTCTTTATGGAAAATATAACCGCTGCCGCGATCGGTATGGCATGCCTTAACGGTACTGACTACCGTCCGTACATGGATATTTAATCGCAGCACACCTCATCCTTTGAAAAAACAAATTCCGCACCGGAAATCCGGCGCGGAATTTGTTTTTTTGTGCGTCACTATGAAAACTTCCTGTTTCCCCAATGTCTGAACCGTGATACAATAGGACTGCCCGATTCACACTCTGAAGTAGTCGGGGGTTTAAAAAGCGATAAAAATAATCCGAACGGCAGGTATTTTAATTATGAAAATCAATAAAAAAACAGATACTGCACTCTATATCGCGGGCTGTGTCCTGCTTTTTTTCAGCATCGTCATCCTGTCAGCAGCCGAACGGCATACTCTTGCGGCCGGCCGCTTTCTGCCGCCCTGCCCGTTTCATATGCTGACCGGCTTTTATTGTCCGGGCTGCGGCGGGACGCGCGCCGTTACCGCCTTAATCTGCGGCGATATCGTCCGCTCCTTCCGCTTTCACCCGCTCGTTCCCGCTGCAGCCGCTGCCGCAGGATGGTTTATGGTCAGCCAGACATTCGAACGTCTTTCGGGGGGCAGGTTAAAAATCGGCATGCATTTCAGGGAAATCTATCTGTGGGCCGCCCTTTTTATCCTCGCCGCCAATTTCCTGATAAAAAATTTGGCTCTCATCGTCTGGCACGTCGATCTTATGCCGATATGAAATACAGGCCCGACGCCTGATACTGGTCTGCACCTTGGCAGATCTGCCCGGACACTTCACTTCACAAATGTTAACTTTTGTTACATTTTCTTGTCATTCTCCCTTCCCGATGCTATACTGATATCAGTCCCCCGCTTTTGCCCGAAACAGCGGAAATGCGCCGGACATCTGCACTTCGGCATCTGATTTTTCAAAAGAGGTTTTCAATGAGTAAAGTAACAATGCAGGATATCGCGGACGCGCTTGGTATTTCCCGCGTCACAGTATGGAAAGTATTCAATCATCACTCCGGCGTCTCCCAGTCGCTTCGGGAAGACATCCTGAATAAAGCAAAAGAAATGGGATACGCAAAGGCAGGACAGCCTTCCTTTTCTTCCGAAGAAGAAAAAACAATCTCTCTGATCGTATCAAGACCGGATTCCTCCACCTTCTGGACAAACATTATCCACCGGCTGGCACAGGAGCTTTCCCTCCACAATATAAATCTGATGTACACATACGTTCCCTCCGATTATACGGACGGCTTTCTTCTGCCTCCGGTCTTAACCGGCGGAAGCGTTCGGGCCGCGATCGTCTTAAACGTCTACGACGCCCGGCTGACCCATCTTATCAACGAGCTTGAACTGCCAAAAGTTTTTCTGGACACCATCCCGCAGATCAACACACGTGCGCTCCGCGGCGACCTGCTGCTCTTAGAAGGGCGTTCCTCCCTTTACCAGATTACAGAATCCATCATCTCGCGCGGATTGACACGGATCGGTTTTATCGGCGATATCCACTACGCCAGAACAAACCTGGAGCGCTGGGAAGGGTACTGCGCATGCATGGAAGCGCATGCCCTGACGCCCGACAGGCGCTTCTGTCTGACCGACCCGATCGGTATCTTTTCCTACTACCAGAAGCTCTGCCACTTTCTGGATTCCCTTCCGGAACTGCCGCAGGCTTTTGTCTGTGCCAGTGACTATATTGCACACTTTCTGCAGCGCTATTTTTCCGAACATGCAGACCGGATTCCCGGCGGCATTGTTGTAACCGGCTACGACGGCAGCCGGGAATATTCTAATATCGAAGGATTAATCACAACTGCGGACGTAAAGACAAGCCTGCTCGGAAAGCGCTTGTCCATGCAGATCATTTACCGGATGGAACATGAAGACGCGCCGTTTGAGCTGACCTATATTTATCCCGAAATCCTTTACCGGGAATCTGTATTATATTAAATACTCCGATCACATCCCCGTCAATATTTATGACGGCTTCCGGTCTGATTTTCGAGAAACGGACTTATAGATTTTTCCCAAAAGCCACAATGCCAGCAGTCCGGCTGCAGCCCCAAGCGTATCGATCACAACGTCGCTGCATCTTCCGGCCCTGCCCGGAACAAAAAGCTGATGGATTTCATCCGTGGCCGCGTACAACCCGGAAAAGACGAGAGAAAAAATATAGCATTTTCTTCCTTTCCATCCCCTGCCTGCAAAAAACAGGAACGCAGCCACCCCCAGTACGGCATATTCCGACATATGCGCAGCTTTGCGGATCGGGTGATCCAGCCTTTCCGTATATCGCAGAAGCTCCTCTTCCTGCAGGTCCATCCCGAATATCCGGTCCGCCCTGGAAACAATCCGGTATGCTACACCCCCGCTCACCTTTGATGATTCCACGGCCGGCTGGGCAGAAAACAGAAAAATAACCGCCATCCACCCGGCCAGCATCACTGTCGACGCCAGCCGGAATATCCTTTTCTTCGTATCTCTCACTTATCTATTCCCCGCTCAGTACTTCAATCGCCTTTTGTATCTGGTTGTCATACTGCATCTCATACTTCTCCCCTTCCGGGTTCAGATACTCATATTCCAGCTCAATATCGGGTTCAATCCCCACGCCGTGAATATAATTCCCGTTCGGAGTAAAATATTTCGCCGTCGTAAGCTTGACGGCGTCGCCGTCCTTCAGCCTGAAGATCGTCTGGACAATTCCTTTTCCGAACGTCGTCGTTCCAATCAACGTTCCATACCTGAAATCCTTGACCGCCCCGGCAAAAATCTCGGAGGCACTCGCGCTGTCCTGATTAATAAGCACCGCAAGCGGATAATCCATATGCGTCTTCCCGTCAGACCGGTACTCCTCCCTCTTCCCGTTTTTATCTTCCGTGTAAACGAGAAGGAGATCGGAAGAGCACACGTCTGAACTCCAGTCACCTCTCG
>CANDFU010000338.1 GCA_947384095.1 uncultured Roseburia sp.
CGTCCATGGAGCATCTTGCGGAGCCGATGGAGACTCTTTCAGATGAATTTCAGTTCTGCATCCAGGACGGAGGCGATTTGCCCGGCGTCATAAATGGCGAGCTGATCAACAGGAAGTTTAATAAGGGAAAAGCGGTTGAGCGTGTCTTAAGCCATGTGGGGATGTCGATTTCGGATTCGATTGCGTTCGGGGACAGCATGAACGACATGGAGATGCTAAAGACGGCGGGCGTCGGGATCTGCATGCGTGACGGAAACAAGGAGCTGAAACAGATTGCGGATGATATCTGCCCGGGGGTCGGGGAGGACGGAATCCGGGTGGCATTTCAGAAATATGGACTTTGCTGACAGGAGGAAAGGGCGATGAAAACATTTACGTACGTTATCAAAGATGAACTGGGAATCCATGCAAGACCGGCAGGGGTTCTGGCAAAGGAAGCCAGGAAGTATGAGAGCAAAATCCGGATCACGAAGGACGGAAAATCGGCGGAGGCTGGGAGACTGATGTCAGTGATGGCAATGGGAGTCAAATGTGGCGACCACGTTGAGGTCTCTGTGGAAGGCCCGGATGAAGAAGCGGCGTTTGAAGGCATCAGGACATTTTTTGAGAGCAATTTGTAAAACATTTACCGGAAGGGCAGAAGGACGTCGAGGGGAAAGCGGGATTTGATGGCGGGGGCCAAATGAGAGAGATAGAGAAAATTGGCAGGACGGGAGGAAAGCATGAAGAAATCAGTCGAAAAGAAGCAGCCGGTGAACCAGAAAAAGAGACCGGCAGTAACAGAGGCAGAGCAGACAGTTTCTGCATGGACACAGGAAGAGGAAAAGCTTTATCGGAAGAGATTTGACCGTCACATCGACGAATTGCGCTGGCTTTATATGGAGCTTTACAACAACGGCTCTATGTTTGCCGAGCTCTGTGACCAGATGGAGCTTTTCTATAAGGAAAGAAAAGGTGCGCTGAAGGCGTTGGATGCGGTGCGGGAAGCCGGTCCGGACTGGTATAAGAGCAACGATATGCTGGGTATGATGTTCTATATTGACAATTTTGCGGGAAATATGAAGGGCGTGGAAAAGAGACTGGACTATCTTGAGAAGTGTAACGTAAATTATGTGCATCTCATGCCGTTTCTTAAGACGCCGGAGGGGCGCTCCGACGGCGGATACGCCGTGGCCGATTTCAGAGAGGTGCAGGAGAATCTGGGGACCATGGAGGATCTGGAAAGTCTGACGGCGGCCTGCCATAAGAAAAAGATCAATGTCTGTATGGATTTTGTGATGAATCACACTTCGGAAGACCATGAATGGGCAAAACGCGCGCGCCAGGGCGAAGGCGAATATATGAGCCGGTACTTTTTCTTTGACAATGACCGGATTCCGTCCCAATATGAGAAAACGGTGCCGCAGGTATTTCCGACGACGGCTCCTGGTAATTTTACATGGCTGCCGGATGCCGGGCATTTTGTCATGACAACGTTTTACCCGTACCAGTGGGATCTGAATTATAAAAATCCGCGTGTCTTTAATGAGATGATGTACAATTTCCTGTTTCTGGCAAACAAAGGAATTGATATTATCCGTATCGACGCCGTGCCGTATATCTGGAAAGAACTGAATACACAGTGCCGGAATCTGCCGCAGGTTCACACGATTGTCCGCATGATGCGCATGATCGGTGAGATTGTCTGCCCGGGTATTCTGCTTCTGGGTGAAGTCGTCATGGAGCCGGAAAAAGTTGTCCCGTATTTCGGAACGGTGGAAAAGCCCGAATGCCATATGCTCTACAATGTCACGACGATGGCCACAACCTGGCATACGGTGGCGTCGCGCGATGTCCGGCTGTTAAAAAAGCAGCTTGATATTGTAAATTCGCTGCCGAAAGACTATGTATTTCTGAATTACCTTCGCTGCCATGACGACATCGGCTGGGGGCTTGACTTTGGCACACTGATGCTGGACGGTATCGGAGAGCGTTCGCACAAAAAATATCTGAACGATTATTTTCAAGGGTATGCGGGAGACAGCAACAGCCGCGGGGAGCTTTACAATGCCGACCCGGTCACGGGAGACGCCAGATTCTGCGGAACGACGGCATCCATGTGCGGTATCGAAAAGGCTGGCTTTGAGCAGAATGAGACGGCAATGGACGCGGCCATCCGGCTGGATATCATGCTGCATGCGTATATGTTTATGCAGTCCGGTATCCCTGTACTCTACAGCGGAGATGAGATCGGACAGGTGAACGATTATACATACAAAGAGAACCCGCTGAAGGCGGCGGATTCCAGATACATCCACCGTGGTCCGATGAACTGGGCGCTGGCGGAGCGCATTTCGGATCCTGCGACGGTGGAGGGCCGTGTTTTTATGGGTCTGAAGCGGCTGGAGGAGATCCGCAGGAGCGAAAAGGTATTTGTCTCGAATGCGGATACCTGGACGGTCGATACCTGGGAGCCGGGCGTGCTGTGTATGGGGCGCTATTTTGACGGGGATAAAATTCTGGGATTATTTAATTTCAGTGAGTATGATAAGACGGCGTGGATCAAGGAGACGGACGGGGCGTATGTGGATCTGATCTCCGGAAAGGAAATAAAGGCAGATTCCGTTCCGGTGCCGGCATATGGTTTTTACTATCTGAAAAAGATAGTGCGGTAGGGAGGTAGCGATGAATATAGCAGAAATCGCAAAGCTGGCCGGAGTTTCCAGTGCTGCCGTTTCCCGCTATTTCAATAACGGATACGTGTCGGAGGAGAAGAGGGAGGCAATCCAGAAAGTTGTCAGTGAGACCGGGTACCGTCCATCGGTGCAGGCTCAGACATTGCGCACAAAGAAAACGAAGATGATCGGTGTCATTGTGCCAAAGATTGCCTCCGCCTCAATCGGCAGGGTGGTGGAAGGGATTCTTTCCGTAGTAAATGAGAGTGGTTA